>NZ_JAYGIA010000020.1:0-24719 GCF_034931165.1 Synechococcus sp. BA-124 BA4
GGGTGGAGCGACTGGAGCTCAGCCGCTGCGAGCCGCGGCAGCTGCTGGAGGCCCTGGCCGTGCGGGGCTGCAACCAGGTGCTGTGGGAATGCGGTCCGGAGCTGGCGGCCGCCGCAATGCACCAGGGCTGCGTGCAGCGCATCGCGGCGGTGGTGGCCCCGAAGGTGCTTGGGGGGAGCCCCGCCCGGACACCCGTGGGCGACCTCCAGCTCACGTCCATGGCCATGGCGCCGCTCTGGAGGGAACGCCGGCTGAGCCGCTCGGGGGCTGATCTGATCTGGGATCTGAGCGTCCCCGAGCCGATGTCCGGGTCTGAGCCGGCTCCTTAAAGTCCTGGCGATGATCAACCCGCTGTCGCTGCGCCTGCCGATTCCCGTGCTCGGGATCCTGGCCGCCAGCGGGATCTGGCTGATTCTGCAACTGCTGGGGCAACGCCTGCCCGGCGGTTCCCTGGCCCGCGCCCTGATCCTGCGCAGCCGGTTGAGTCTGGCGGTCACGATCCTGCTGGGCAGCCTGGGCTGGTGGCTGGTGGCCCTGGTGGGTCCGCAGTGGCTGCCGCTGCCGCGGGGCGGCGCGGAGCTCCGTGATGAGTTGGTCGTGATCGGCCTGATCTGGACGCTGCTGCGCTGGAGAGGGGAGCTGTGGCGCAAGGCGGATGCCTATTCCCAGCAGCTGTTCCCCACGCTGCCCCAGCGCGAGCGGCTGTTTCTCTTCGATCTGAGCAACAAGCTGTTCACGATCGCTGTGGTGGCGATCATCACCGTGGAGGTCCTGCGCCTGCTCGGCACCCCGACGGCCATCCTCGCCACCGCAGGCGGCTTCGGGGCCGCGGCGCTCGGTTTCGGAGCCAAGACGATCGTGGAAAACGGCCTTAGCGGCATCAGTGTGTACATCAACAGACCCTTCGTGGTGGGTGATGTGATCAGGATTCCAGCTGAGGATCTGAGCGGCACGGTGCAGCAGATCGGCTGGTTCTACACCGAATTGCACGATCCCGAACGGCAGCCGATCTTCATTCCCAATGCGATCTTCACGGTGAAGCCGATCATCAACATCGCCCGGATCGACAGCCGGCGGGTGTGGATCGAATTCGGACTGCGCTACGAGGATCTGGGTGTGCTGGAAGCGGTGATCGAGGATCTTCGGCGGGAGCTGGCCGAGCACCCCGGCATCGATCACAGCAAGGCCCATGCCGTTCATTTCGTGCGCTACGGCGACTCCAGCCTCGACATCCGCCTGCTCTGCCACGCCGCCAGCGGCGAGATGGCGGCGTCGTGGGATCTGCAGCAGCAGTTGCTGCTGCGCATCGGCGCGGTGGTGGAGAAGCATCAGGCCGGCATGCCCTTCCCCACCCGCACCCTGCTCAGGAGCTGAGCCATGAGCCTGAGTTTCGCGGAACTCCAACGCCAGCTTCGGCCGGAATGGGGCGAGTTCCACCCCGACGGCGACCAGACCCACGGGCGCGAGGGCAGCAGCGAGGGCTGGGATCTGCTGGTGGTGCCCTCGCTGAGCCTCGATCACCACCAGATGGCGCTGGTCACCGGTGCTCACCACTACGAGGAACGGCAGCTGTTCTCCCTCATCCGCCTGCGGGATCCGGGCGTGCGGGCCGTGTACATCACCAGCAAGCTGCTGCCGGAGCTGGTGGTGGATGCGGTGCTGGAGCTGCTGCCGGGGGTACCCGCCTCCCACGCCCGCCGGCGCCTGCAGCTGTTCGACACCGACGACGCCTCCGCCCGCTCCCTCACCGAAAAACTGCTGGAGCGGCCGGCGCTGCTGGAGCGCATCCGTGAACGGCTGCGGCCGGGACGCAGCTTCATGACCTGCTTCAACGTGACCGAGCAGGAGAAGCGCTTGTCGGAGCGGTTGCAGGTGCCGCTGCTGGGCACCGATCCGGCTCTGAGCCACTGGGGCGGCAAGGCCGGCAGCCGAGAGCTGTTCCGCCGCTGCGCCGTGCCCCATCCACCCGGCAGCCCCCTGGTCTTCGACCTCGACGCCCTCGCGGATGCGACGGCGGAGCTGTGGGAAGCCCACCCTGAGCTGAGCCGCGTGGTGGTGAAGCTGGACCAGGGCTTCAGCGGTGAAGGCAACGCCCCCCTGGAGCTGGCGCCCCTGCAGCTGGCGGAGCGCAGCGGCCGCGAGCGCAGGATCCGTCTGCGGGAGGCCCTCGAGAGCCTGGAGATGCCACCGCCCCAGTGGCGTCAGTTGCTGCGGGAGCAGGGGGCGCTGGTGGAGGCCTGGCTGCTGGGGGGCGAAGAGCTGGCTTCTCCGAGCGTGCAGGGGATGATCCACCCGGGCGGGGCGGTGGAGGTGCTCTCCACCCATGAGCAGGTGCTGGGCGGGGTGAGCGGACAGACCTACCTGGGCTGCCGCTTTCCCGCCGAGGAGCACTACCGCGCGGACCTGATGCGTCACGGGCTGGCGGTGGGCCAGGCGCTGGCGGCGGAGGGCGCCCTGGAGCGCTATGCGGTGGATTTCGTGGCGCGCCGCTTCGGAGACCGCTGGGATCTGCAGGCGATCGAGGTGAACCTGCGCAAAGGCGGCACCACCCACCCCTACATGGCCCTGCGCTATGCCACCAACGGCCACATCGATGCCTCCAGCGGTCTGTTCCGCTCACCCACCGGCCAGCCGCTGTTTTATGCCGCCACCGACAACCTCTGCGACCCCAGGCTGCGGGGCCTGCTGCCGGTGGACCTGATCGACATCGTGGCCGCCGCCGGTCTGCATTTCGACCCGGCCGAACCGCGCGGCAGCATCTTCCACCTGCTGGGCTGCCTCTCGGAATTCGGCAAGCTCGGCATGACCTGCATCGGCCGCAGTCCCGAGGAAGCCGAGCGCATCTACGCAGCCACGGCGGAGCGCCTGATCGCCGGAGCGGAGGCGCTGCGTGGATGAAGATCAGATCAGCAGGTCATCCTGAAGGATCGACATCGATAGTCAGAGACTGATGCCGGGATGGCTCAGGCGAAGGGGAGATCAGAGAATGGAAAGACTCCGTCATTGAAGATGAAGGTTTCAAACTCACTGATGGATGCAGTGGCCTCGGGCAACAGGTATCCCGTGTCCCAGCCGGGGGAGTCAGAGTCGTTTCAGCTCTATAAAACTCGACTGATTTTGATTCATTATCAACAAGCGTGATCTGGAAATCGTTCACGCTGTAGGCAGAAAGATCCCAGACATCATTGCCTCTGCCGCCAACTCCGATGAAGTCACCAAAGCCCTCAAGCCGGTCATTGCCGGAGCCCATGTCCACCAGGATTCCGTCGCCGAAGCCATCCACCATCACGCCACCGATACTGGCCCTGGCGATCACCTCGTCGTTGCCGTTCCCCATAGAGATCGTGCCAGCAAAGCCAATATTCGGATCCAGGGGTGCCCCAAGGGCACTGATTCCATGAACTCCGTGCACAACCGTCAACAGCGGATCATCGCAATCGATTGGCACGATTCCATCAACGCGAGCTTCACCGATAATCCGATCATTGCCATGTCCAGCGAAGATTGAAGAGGTACCGCCTTCCAGCGCCTGCTCATCAAATAGACCAATACCCGCTATACCACCCTCTTCACTGATGAATCCTTGCGCCACCCCCGTGAGCCTGTCGTTTCCGTTACCGAGCAGAACAGTACTGCCATCTTCACCGACAAGCACTCCAGCCAACCAGTAGGCGTAGGCATTGGGATCGTCAGCCCTGGCTGATCCCACAACCTCATCGTCGCCATTGCCAGCCGAATAGAGCGCCCCGTAGCGGAGATTGATCCCCCATCCCACCCTGTAATCACCTCCGACTCCGGCCAGATCAACACTTCCAATCAGCTTGTCATTGCCATTTCCAGCAGACAGGAAACTGCCGTCACTCAGGCGGATGCCATTCAGCCTTCGGACATCAGTCGTCGCCAGGGAAAATGAATTGGATGATGTTCCAATCAGCTGATCAGAACCATTCAGGCTGTAAGCGACGCTTCCACTCGGAAGCTCCAGGGGCTGACCTGGATTAACAATGTCACTACGATTTGTAAATGGGTAAACAGAAAGATCGACGAAGGCGGCGAGTGACTCCAGTGGATCACTGGAGTCACGCAATGGAAGCGATTAAGACGTCAAAAAGACTCTGGCTCGATCTTAAATAATGGATATGACATCGAGTGAAAAGAGAGAATGATTCTCTGAAGCTTCACTGTTTGAAGGAAAGCCTCTGCAAGCATTACCGAGCTGACTGTAGTCCCAGTCTCTGAGAATCGATGAGACCCTGTATTCACAATCCCACCCGAACCACCAACCGGCCAGACCTTGATCCCGGACCAGATCTGGATGGACGAGCGGTCAACAACCGCTGGAGCCAGTCCGAGAGGTGAACCGGACATCACCCTGCACCCTGCCTGGATGGAATCGATCTGTTCAGCCTCCGGGTCATGGATCTGGACAGGATCAAGGATCGCGGACACAGCCTCCAACTCCCGGACCCGTCCACGAAGCCCTATCCGGAACCTTCCCTGCGACAGCCATGCATGCGCCGTGCTGGCTCTGGCCGGCCATGGCAGAGCCATCTCTGCCTGCTGACCATGCGCCCCCACGGCTTCATCGGCCACAACCGAGCGGCCGGGGCTGCAGGATGAATCCTCTTTGCCCTGACGTCATGGAAGCCCGCTGGAACGACACCGTGATCGCCGCCAGTGACGACATCGTGAAGCTTGAAGGCAATGCCTACTTCCCGCCCGAGGCACTCGTGCTCGAGCACCTGCGCCCGTCGTCGCACCGCAGCGTCTGTGGCTGGAAAGGCGAAGCCCACTACTACGACGTGGTGGTGGGGGATCAGGTGAACGCCAATGCCGCCTGGTTCTATCCCGAGCCCAAGCCGGCCGCCGCTGAGATCAAGGGCCGTGTGGCGTTCTGGAAGGGCGTGCAGGTGAACTGAGCCTCCTGGCCCCTGGCCTGGCTACAGAGGAGGCAGCGGGCTCCCGGCAGGCGATGAAACTCATCTTCACTCCGATCCACGTCTTCCGGGAGACCCCGGCGGTCACGTTCTTCGACGCGAGCGTGGCCGGCAGCAACGCCAGTGATGTGGTGCTGCACCAGGGGGCGGCCGTGTCCCCACCCGACGACGGTGACTTCATGCAGTTCTACGTGCACCACCACCAGGTGGATCACATCCTGGTGGTTCTTGGCACCCGTACCTTCACCCTGCTCAATCCCGGCTGGGAGCAGCCCCACCATGTGGTGCATCTGGAGCGGGCCATGGGAGCCCTGGAGCTGCCGATCGACACCTACCACCGCTCGGTGTCGGGGCCGGAGGGGAGCCTGGTGCTGAATCAGCCTGAACGCCTTAAGGACTTCAACATCGCCAGCGAATTCCAGCCCGTGAGCCTGCGTGAGCGCGACGACCTGCGCCAGCTGCTGGCCGTACCCCCATGGGTCTGGTGCTGGCGTGGTGGTCACATCTGCCGCGATCAGGGCTGAGGCAGTCCGTTGGCGCCGTAGATCCGCTCCAGCACCAGCTCCCGCCCCGGCAGGGGGCTCCAGCGGAGCCTCACGGCCAGGGACTCGCCGAAGCGGCGCTCCAGGGCGGTGGTGAGAGTGAGGTCGTCGGTGAGCTGCCAGCTGCCGCTGCATGAACCATCGCCGCCCGGCAGAACCCTGGCCCGCAGGGGGGGCGCCGGGGCCGGATCCACCACCCCGGGGCGCGCTTCCACCACCACCACCACGCTTTCGAGCCGCTCGGCGCCGTGGCGCACCACCACTCGCCGGCGGCGATCGCCGTCCACCAGGCAAAGCTCCATCACCGCTGGCCAGGGGCCGGTCTTGTCGGGGCCGAGACTCCAGTGCCCATCAGGGCTGATCGCCATCAAGGCCGGCGGTTCGGCAAAGCGCATCGTGGCCACCTTGCCGGTGTTCAGGTAGGTGAGGGCCGCTTCGATCTGACCGTCGGTCTCCGTCACATGCAGGCGTGTGCCAAAACGCTCGCTTTCCAGCCCCTGATCATCAAGGCGAACGAAGGTTCCCTCCCACGACCCGGCGTTGTGCTCCAGCAGGGTGCGGCGGCGATTGAGGCTGGACACGCGTGGACTGAAGGCGGCGGTCCTCCGATGCTGGCAACCCCCGGGCTAGGGCGCGGCCGGCGGCAGGGTCGACTCCGCCTCCGGCAGCGGGTCGGCCTCCTCGCTCTCCTTGCCCCACCCCAGGATCATGCCGGTCACGGGAATGGCCAGGAATACCCCCAGCAGACCCGCCAGCCGCTCGCCGACGAACAGGGCAAAGAACAGCACCACCGGCCGGATTTCCAGGGCCCTGCCCATCACCCGGGGATGGATCAGATTGTCCTGGATCTGTTGCAGCACCACCGAGGCGATCACCACCTGCAGGGCCAGCCACTGGCCCTGGGTCAGGAACACCAGGCTGGAGGCCACGATCACCCCGAGGGTGGCGCCGATGCCGGGGATGGCATCCAGCACGCCCACCACGATCGCCAGCACCAGGGAGAACTTCACCCCCAGCAGGGCGAACACCAGGAAGCTGGCCAGGCTGAGGAAGATCATCAGCGTGATCTGACCGCGCAGGAACCCCAGCACGTTCTTCTGGACACTGCGGTCGAAGCGGCCACGCACGTCCTCCGGCAGCAGACGCAGGACCTGGCTCCAGGTGGCCCCGTTGTCGATCAGCATGTAGACCACGATCACCAGCAGAAACACACCACCGAAGACGTTGCTGAAGGCTCCGCCGATCACGCCGAGGCCGGTGCCGAGGCTGGCGCGCAGAAGCTCCAGCACCTTCGAGAGCTCAAGCGTGTTCAGGTAACCGTGAAAGGGCAGATCCGGACGCTTCAAGCCCAGCACCAGGTCATTGAGCAGGCTGCTGCCCTGGTTGATCAACTGGAACCCGAGCACAGCCACGAACAGGCTGGCCACCGCCAGCACGGCGAACACGGTGATGAGGATCGCCAGGCCCCTGCCGCAACCCAGGCGCGCCAGCCGCCGCACCGGATCGTCGAGCAGCACCGCCAGCACCGCCGCCGCGATGAAGACGACGAGGACCGCTCGGAAGTAGTCGATCAGCTGCACCACCCCCCAGCCACAGGCCAGCAGCAACAGGAAACGCAGCAGGGCGGAGTTGCTCAGCCGCTGCCGGGCCGGACCGTTGGAGTCATTCATGGAGGAGGAGCGGAGCCGGCAGCCCACAAGATTCGCTGAACGGAGTGGAACCCGGCCGAAAAGGAGCGGATTGACTTAAGACCACGGGCCAACGAACCCATGGGGCCTTCCTAGGCTCACCGATCAACGGGACTGGGTTTCTGCACGCCTCCGCTCTGCTCGAGACTCCTCCCCCGGAGCCCCTATCCAACCCGTCCGACAGAACGATCCGCTACAGCGATTTTGTGCTGAGGCCCTTCATGGCCAGCGATGATCGCCTGGCCGTCTGGCAGATCCTGAGCACCGTCGGCGCCTACCTGCTGCTGTGGGTTGCCACGCTGGCCGTCGCCCATGTGTCGCTCTGGCTCACTCCACCCCTGTTGGTGGTGCTGGTGCTGCTCTCGGGGCGCTGTTTCTCGCTGATGCACGACTGCGGCCACCAGTCCCTCTTCAGCTCGAAACGGCTGAACAGGGCCGTCGGCTTTGTGCTGGGCGTGATCAATGCCATCCCCCAGTACCCCTGGTCGCAGGGTCATGCCTACCACCACAAGCACAACGGCAACTGGGATCTCTACCGGGGCCCCTCGGCGCTGATCAGCCTGGAGCAGTACGAGCAGCTCAGCCCCGGTGCTCAGGGCGTGTACCGGCTCCTGCGCCACCCCCTGATGCTGTTTCCGGGCGGCTTCTTCTACCTGGTGATCAAGCCCCGGCTGGCTCTGCTGCTGGGAACCGTCCAGTTCCTCGGCCATGTCATCGCGCAGCTCCGGGCCGACTGGCACACCCCTTGGCCCCAGCTCGTGCGTTCGTTCCAGTCGAAGCAGTGGTACAGCGAAGCTGAATTCATCGATCTGCTGCTCAACAACCTCTGCGTGATCACCAGCTGGGTGCTTCTCAGCCACTGGATCGGTGCCGGCCTGTTCTGGAGCCTGTATTCACTGGTGATGGCCGCTTCGGCAGCGCTGTTCATCTGCATCTTCTTTGTGCAGCACAACTTCGAAGGCTCCTACGCCCACCGCAGCGAAGGGTGGGACCCGATCGAGGGCGCGATCACCGGCACCAGCCTGCTGGTGCTGCCGGGGATCCTGAACTGGTTCACCGCCGACATCGGCTGCCACAACATCCATCATCTCTGTGAGCGCATCCCCAACTACCACCTGCGGGCCTGCCAGGAGGGCAATGCCGCCCTTCTCAGCGGGGCCACGCGGCTGACCATCGCCGATATCCCCCGCTGCTTCAAGTACGTGCTCTGGGACCGGCAGAGCGAAACCCTCTCGCCCATCCCGTCGTCCTCGGCCTGAGCGGCTGAACTCCGGGAGCAGCTCTTAAAAAAGCTGTGGCATCCCTGGACCGAACCCGACACCGGACATAGTTTCGATTGAACGACGTCGCTGGACCCCTCATGGGCATGGGTGAACTGTTCCTCGAAAGCCTCAGCACCGGCGTGATCACGGAGGAGGAGATCAATTGGGTCGCCGCCCAGCAGACGGCCTTCAATCGTCAGGAGGAGGCCGCAGCCCTCAGGCTGGGCCGCCTGCTCGACGCCGGACGCATCCAGATCGGCTGCCGTGTGCCGCCAGCGGCAGCGGCCTGACCACAACGATGGTCCCGGCCCGGCTCAGATCAACTCGGGATGGTCAGGGTCCCCTTTGAAGGGGCCCTCCACCTGGGAGGTGATCCAGCCTCCGTAGAAGCCGCCGGGCTGGGGGATCACCAGTTCCCCGTCCAGCCAGCAACCATCCATCAGAGCCGGGTACACCGCAAACCAGCCGGCGATGGCGGCAAAAGCGGCCGTGGGTTGTGGGTACGACCACACAGCCCGCTCCAGGCGGCGCTCTCCCACCACTACGTCGTAGTAGCGAGCCAGGCCCTTCCATTCACAGAAGCTGCGCCCCGCGGCGGGCTGCAGCAGATCCAGGCGCAGATCCTCCGGAGGCAGGTAGGGGGTGGGCGGATGGAAGGTTTCGAGAACCATCAGGGAGCGACGAGTGTCCGCCAGCAGCTCCCCCAGGGCCCGCACCTGAATCCAGGCCTTCGATGGGACCAGCGCCGGGGGTCGCGGAAAGTCACGGACCCGCTCCGGCTGGCGGTCGCTGGACGGCTCGCTGATCCCCATTCGCAGGCCCTGGCCATGACAATGGTCAGCATGGCCAACCCCTCACCCGTTCGGCAGCGCCGCGGCCTGGATCGCGTCCTCAGCCGGCTCGGCGGCACCGCCGTGATTCCCCTGCTGATCCTCTCCGTGGCCTGGGGTCAGGAGCTGATCGATCAGATTTTCTTTGCCGGGACCTGGAATCTGCCGATGCTGCCGGGGGGTTCAGTCCTCGGGGTGGTCACAGCCCCGTTCAGCCACGCCGACCTGGGCCACCTGCTCGGCAACAGCCTCTGGTTCCTGCCGCTCTCCTGGCTGGTGCTGCTCAAGAGCTGGCACGACTACCTGGCCGTCTGGGTGGGGGTGTATGTGATGGCGATCCCGGTCTGGCTGTTCTCCAGCAACGGCAGCCATGGACTTTCCGGAGTTGTCTTCGCTCTGGTGGGTTACCTGATCGTGATCGGCTTCCTCGAGCGGCGCCCGCTGCCCCTGCTGCTGTCGCTGTTCAGCCTGGTGAGCTACGGCGGGTTCCTGCCGGGCCTGCTGCCCTTCTTCACGCCCGCAGGAGTGAGCTGGATCGGCCATGTCAGCGGCTTCGCCGGTGGTGTGCTCGCCGCCCTGGCCGTCTACCGGGAGCCGGCGGGACTCCCCAGGAGATGACACGCTGATGTCATGCCCCCGCTGCGGAAGCTGGGAAGTCCGCCGCGACCGCAGCCTCGCCGGCCGGATGGTCTGCGGCCGCTGCAGCCTGCCCCTGGGTGCGGGTGCCACTCCCAGAGCCGGTGGCTTTCGCCGCCTGAGCCGACTGGGAGGTGACCGCCTGGGGCAACGCCGCAGCTGGCTGCTGCCCGTGGTGTTGCTGCTGGGACTGAGCGCCGTGCTGGCCTGGTTGAGCGAGCAGCCTCAGCCCAGCCGGGCTCCCTTCGCTCAGGAGCAGGAACGACTGCGCTGAATGCCGGACGGAACGCCGCCCCGGCGGCTCAGCCGGGAATGAACGAACGCAGACGCCGGGCCTCGATGCCGGCCCGTTGTTGCAGCTCCTCATCACTCAGCTGACCCTCCTCCCGCTGCTGGGCGGCGAGCACATCACTCTCCTCAACGGGGAAACCCTCCTGGCGGGCCAGCTGCAGGAAGGCCTCGAGATCAAGGGGCTGCTGCAACTGCTCCTGCAGCGACGCCGAGCTGCGGGCATGGAGCAGGAAGGCGTCCAGGTGATGCAGGCCCACGGCAGAGAAGACAACTGACCTCCGTACTAACCCAGGCGGAGGCCCGCCGGGGGATTCAGGATCCGGGTGCGTCGTCCCGGTCCCTCCGGACCGTCTTGCCAGCGGCATAGCGCCCGATCAGCAGTCCCATCACCACCGCCATGTAGATCGGGCCGATCACGCTGAAGGCCACGGCACTCATCTGGGAGAGGGGGGTGGTCGGCAGCACATCACCGAAACCGACGGTGCTGAGGCAGACGAAGGCGAAGTAGTTGAGCCGGGCAAAATCCAACTGTTGCATGTGGGGACTGGCCTGGCTGATCGGACCCGTGGCGTATAGCGACCCCCCAGGGTCGTGCAGGCTCGTGAAGCTTCCCGGCTGAATCGAATCCAGACCCGTGAACAACAGGCCGGCGGTCAGGCCCAGCAGCAGATATCCCGAGACAGCTCCCATCAGGACCCTCCCGTTCACCTGCTGTTCCTCCGCCAGAAACCCCACCAGACGCAGCACGCTCCAACCCACGAAGAGGGTGGTGAGCACGAGCAGAGGCCAGCCGCTCTCGCGTTGCGACAAGGGCGTGAAGTACCAGATCCACTGGGCCAGCAGGGTGAGCAGACCAAGCAGCCGGTAGGGCAGATCCCGGGGATTGGCCTTGCCGCCATGGCGGATGGAGCCTTCCAGCTCCATCATCAGCAGAAGGGTGGTCAGGCTGTAGCCGATCCCGGCGAGGCTGTGCAGGCTCTTGGGCAGCGCCAGGCACGCCATCACGACCAGGGCGATCAGCAGCAGGTGGCCATAGAAGCGGTGGCGGCGCCGCTGGCGTGCCTCGCTGGTGAGGCTGGCGCGAAAGGGGAAGCGCAAGGGGGTCAGCGGGGTTCGAACGCAGGGCCGGCCGTCATGGGCCTGTCCTGCATTGTGACGAAGGCGACGCGCTGATCCCCCCTTCAGGCAAAGAGGGAGAGCTGCTCACGGGAGCGTTCGGGCGGCAGCGCCTCCCAGCCGCTGGGATCCCAGCCTGTGAGCAGGGGTTCGAGAGCCCGCAGGCCGGCCCCATCGGCCGGAGCGAGCCAGGCCTGCTCGAGACCATCGGGGAGAAGCACCGGCATGCGCTGGTGGAGGGGTTTCACCAGGGCGTTGGGGCTGGTGGTGAGCACGCAGCAGCTCTCCAGTTCGCTGCCGTCAGGACCGATCCAGCGGTCCCAGATCCCCGCGAGCCAGAAGGGTTGACGGTCGAGCCGGCGGATCAGCCAGCCCTTCTCCAGGAAGCCATCGGCCGGCAGCAGGCAGCGGCGGTGCCGCCAGGCGCCACGGAAGGAGGCCTTCTCGGCCACGGTTTCACTTCGCGCATTGAAGGGCCTCGGCGCATTGAGAGGATCCTTGGCCCACTCCGGCAGCAGGCCCCAGAGCATCAGGGCACTGGCGATCAGCCCGTGCTCCTGGCACAGTGCCAGTACCGGCTGGCCTGGCTGGATCAGGGGACGGGGTGCGTAGTGCCGCTCCAGCTCGGCCGGCAGGCGGCCGCCCAGTCGGGGCAGGAGCCGATCCAGGTCGGTGGTGAGGCAGAACCGACCACACATGGCGACCAGGAGTGGGGAGAAGCGCAGGCTAGGGCTGAGGTGACGTTCGGTTCTCACCCACGCGGCGCGGGTCACCGTCAGATGCGCTCCGCCTAGTTTGGCTCCATTGCCGCGCCCGCCACCATGGCTCTACGCCAGGACGACAACCGCCCGAACAGGCGCTTCGGAATCATCAACCTGGTGCTGATCGGCTTCGGGGTCCTGCTGCTCTTCAGTAACTTCCTGCCGAACACGGGAGCCCAGGTGCCCCGGGTGCCCTATTCCCTGTTCATCGATCAGGTGAACGACGGCCATGTCAAACGGGCTTACATCACCCAGGATCAGATCCGCTACGAGATCACTGATGCCGAAGAAGGCGCCCCCTCGGTGCTCGCCACCACCCCGATCTTCGACATGGACCTGCCCCAGCGCCTGGAGCAGAAGGGTGTCGAGTTCGCGGCCGCCCCTCCGAAACGGCCCAACTTCTTCACCACGCTTCTGAGCTGGGTGGTGCCGCCCTTGATCTTCATCCTGGTGCTGCAGTTCTTCGCCCGCCGTCAGATGGGAGGCGGAGCTCAGGGAGCCCTGAGCTTCACCAAATCCAAGGCCAAGGTGTATGTGCCCGATGAGGAATCCCGCGTCACCTTCGCCGATGTGGCCGGCGTGGATGAGGCGAAGACTGAGCTCAATGAGATCGTCGATTTCCTCAAGAACCCCGAGCGCTATGCCGCCATCGGCGCCCGCATCCCCAAGGGTGTGCTCCTGGTGGGCCCTCCAGGCACCGGCAAGACCCTGCTCTCCAAGGCCGTGGCCGGCGAGGCCGGCGTGCCCTTCTTCATCATCTCCGGCTCCGAGTTCGTGGAGCTGTTCGTGGGTGCCGGTGCGGCCAGGGTGCGTGATCTGTTCGAGGAGGCCAAGAAAAAGGCACCCTGCATCATCTTCATCGACGAACTCGATGCCATCGGCAAGAGCCGCTCCGGTTCGATGGGTGTGGTGGGCGGCAATGACGAACGGGAGCAGACCCTCAACCAGCTGCTCACCGAGATGGACGGCTTCAACGCCCAGGACAAGCCGGTGATCGTGCTGGCCGCCACCAACCAGCCCGAAACCCTCGATGCCGCCCTGCTGAGGCCAGGCCGTTTCGACCGCCAGGTGCTGGTGGATCGTCCCGACCTCTCCGGCCGCAAGATGATCCTCGACATCTATGCCAACAAGGTGAAACTCGCCGACGGCGTCGATCTCGACAAGATCGCCCAGGCCACCAGCGGCTTCGCCGGAGCCGACCTGGCCAACCTGGTCAACGAGGCTGCGCTGCTCGCCGCCCGCGCCTACCGCACCACGGTGGAGCAGGGAGACCTCAACGAAGCCATCGAACGGGTGGTGGCGGGCCTCGAGAAGAAGAGCCGCGTGCTCCAGCCCGATGAGAAAAAGGTGGTGGCCTACCACGAAGTGGGACACGCGATCGTGGGGCACCTCATGCCCGGCGGCAGCAAGGTGGCCAAGATCTCGATCGTGCCGCGCGGCATGGCGGCCCTGGGCTACACGCTGCAACTCCCCACCGAAGAGCGTTTCCTGAACTCCAAGGAGGACCTCGAAGGCCAGATCGCCACCCTGCTGGGCGGCCGCTCCGCTGAAGAGATCGTCTTCGGCGAGGTGACCACGGGCGCCGCCAACGACCTGCAGCGGGCCACCGACATCGCCGAGCAGATGGTGGGGACCTACGGCATGAGCGACACACTTGGCCCGCTGGCCTACGACAAGCAAGGGGGCAGCCGTTTCCTCGGCGGACCCAGCAACCCCCGCCGGGTGGTGAGCGACGCCACCGCCCAGGCCATCGACAAGGAGGTGCGGGCCCTGGTGGACCGGGCCCACGACAGGGCCCTGGCCATCCTGCACGGCAACCGCGGCCTTCTCGAGGACATCGCCGGCAAGATCCTCGACAAGGAAGTGATCGAGGGGGATGAGCTCAAGGAGCTGCTGGCCTCGAGCACCCTGCCCAGCGAAGCCGTGCTGGCTCCTGTCTGATCCGCCCCTTGACGCGGGGGCACGTTCTCCCCGATAAGGGTTCTTTGAAATGGGGTCATGGGACCGCACTTCAGTCAGCACTATCCCGGTCTCGCTTGCCTGCGTGGCCGGGATCTGCTGTCTTCAGCGGATCTGAATGCCGAGCAGACCCTGGCGCTGCTGCAGCTGGCGGCAGACTTCAAACGTGGCACCCTGCGCCTCGACCTCCGCGGCAAGGCGCTCGGCCTGATCTTCACCAAGGCCTCCACCCGCACCCGCGTCAGCTTTTCCGTGGCCATGGGCCGCCTGGGAGGCCAGGTGCTCGACCTCAACCCCGCCGTGACCCAGGTGGGACGCGGCGAACCTGTGGCCGACACCGCAAGGGTTCTGAGCCGTTACGTGGATGCCCTGGCGATCCGCACCTTCGAGCAGCAGGAACTGGTCGAGTACGCCCACTGGGCCTCGATTCCGGTGATCAATGCCCTCACCGATCTGGAGCACCCCTGCCAGGCCCTGGCGGATGTGCTCACCATCCGTGAAAGCTTCGGTTCCCTCTCCGGCCTCACCCTGGCCTACGTGGGGGATGGCAACAACATGGCCCACTCGCTGATGCTCTGCGGCGCCCTGCTCGGAATCAACGTGCGCGTGGCCTGCCCCGAAGGCTTTGGCCCCGATCCTGCCGTGCTGGACCGGGCCCAGGCCCTGGCGGGCCGCACGGCCACGGTCTCGGTGCTGCATGAACCGGTACCGGCGGTGCGGGGAGCCGAGGTGCTCTACACCGATGTGTGGGCCTCGATGGGTCAGGAGCAGGAGCAGCAGCTGCGCCTGCAGGCGTTTGCGGGATTCTGCGTCGACGAGGCCCTGCTGGCGGAAGCCGACCCCCGCGCGATCGTTCTTCACTGTCTGCCGGCCCACCGCGGCGAGGAAATCAGCGCCGGTGTGATCGAAGGCAGCGCCAGCCGGGTGTTCGATCAGGCGGAGAACCGTCTGCACGTGCAGCAGGCCCTGCTGGCGGCCCTGCTGGCCGACCCCGAAACACCCTGCCTCTGAAGCACCGGCCCGTGCCCTGGGGGGTAGACAACCGGCGCGCCCGGGGGAACACTGGGGTCATGGTTCATGCGTACTGCCGGTGATCGTTTCCTCCAGGCCAACCGCACCCAGCGGTCAGGAGCTCACCAGCGCTCAGCAGCAGCTCTATGACTGGCTGGCGCAGTACATCCAGCAACACCGCCACAGTCCCTCGATCCGCCAGATGATGGAGGCGATGGGGCTGCGCTCCCCAGCGCCGATCCAGAGCCGTCTGAGGCACCTGCAGCAGAAGGGCTGGATCACCTGGCAGGAAGGCCAGGCGCGCACCCTGCAGCTGCTGGGGCCCAGCGGCACCGGCGGAATTCCGGTGCTGGGCTCGGTCGCTGCCGGCGGCCTGATCGAATCCTTCGACGACGTGCGCGAGCGCCTCGATCTCGCGCCGCTGCTGGACACTCGGGGCCTGTTCGCCCTCACCGTGAACGGGGACAGCATGGTGGACGCCCACATCGACGACGGGGACATCGTGCTGATGGAGCCCGTGAGCGATCCGGCCCGTCTCAGGCCTGGCACGATCGTGGCTGCCCACGTGGCCGGCAGCGGCACCACCTTGAAGCACTTCAGCTGCAAGGGAGGAACAGTGCGTCTGGAAGCCGCCAATCCCGCCTATGCCCCGATTGAACTGGATGCCGAACAGGTCACCGTCCAGGGCCGCATGGTGGCGGTCTGGCGCCAGGTCTGAGCGCAGCCTCGGACCGACCGGGACGTGGGGTGGGGGTGAACCGCTGCGATGTAAGCTCTTCTGGCGCCAAAGCAAGGGCCCTCAGGGCCCAGCCGAGCGACCAGCGCTCGGTTTGCCTGGCCAACCTATGGGGCCATAGCTCAGCTGGTAGAGCACCTGCATGGCATGCAGGGGGTCAGCGGTTCGAGTCCGCTTGGCTCCATTGACTTTTCAAACGACCACCCCCGTCAGCGGGCTCAGTCATGGGCGGTTGTTGTCCGCTCCATGTCATTGCTGAGGTGACCCTGGTCCATCGAGCCGTTTCGCGGTGCAGGACTCTCAGCATGAATCGCATGCTCCATTCCCAGGATGGGGGAGTGATGGGCAGGAAACCGCTCGGCTTCAGCGACGACGGGGAGAGCATGGACAAACAGCGCGCCATTCACGAGGACTCAACGCTGATGGTTGGAGCAGCAGCTCAACCACACGCGATATGCCCGTTGGCGGAGGTCCTGAAGACGCCCCCCACGAAGATCCGAAACTCACAGAGATGATCAGGATCCGTCGATAGCAACAATCAGCAGGACATCAGACACACGGATAAACATGAGGGTCTCCAGGCCGATCCGTTGATGGTCGCGGCTAAGTTACATGTTGTTGATCCATGTCTCCACAGCTCCTGTCCATAGGGCATCGACCACCGCAACCAGCTGCAGCTCCATTGATCAAGCCTGTCCGGGACGCCCTTCAGCAACACCCCCATGAGTACCATCAAGATTCTCGCCTTTGCCGGGAGTGCCCGCAGCGACTCCTTCAATAAAAAACTGGTGAAGATTTCTGGGGCAGGAGCCCGAGCCGCAGGAGCGGACGTCACCGATCTGGATTTTCGCGATCTGCCTCTGCCCCTCTTTGACGAAGACCTGGAGAGGGCGGAGGGCTTGCCAGACAACGCCGTCAAACTCAAGGCCATGCTGAAAGAACATCATGGATTTCTGATTGCTTGTCCGGAATACAACAGCTCAATCACACCGCTGCTGAAGAATGCGATTGATTGGGCATCGCGTCCCGAACCAAGCGAACCCCCCTTAGCCTGTTTCAACGGCAAAATTGCCGTATTGATGAGCGCCTCGCCCGGACGACTGGGCGGCCTGCGCGGATTAGCACATGTCCGTTCTATTCTATGCAACATTGGCGTGCTTGTACTGCCAGATCAAAAGGCAATCGGATCCGCTCATCAAGCATTCGACGCCAATGGCAACTTACATGACGAATCGCAACAGGAGGCAATCATGAAATTGGGCGCCAGAGTTACAAGTGTTAGCCTCAGATTGAATACCTGATTCAACCTTGCGATTCAGAAAATCGTATGATCCAGCACGTCTGCGCTGAGGTCTTGTCGTCAGACCGGTCAGATTCACCGACGTACAAGCAGCCAGCCCGGGCAAGCGATAAGCCCATGAAGCCTATCAGAGCCAAGAGAATTCAAGTCAATTCATTGTTTCAAGTTATCGATTTTCCTCTGCAGTCCACATCTGTGCACGTCGTGGCGGCAACCTGAAGGTGTACGCGGAGTTCTTGATCTCCGGCAAGAGAGAATCCGTGAGCATGTCCCGGTAGGGGTGGTTCCACTTGAATCTGAAGCGGGTGTCCACCGTGATCAAGTGCTCCTGATCGCACTTGTTGATGGCCACGATTCCAGCCTCCAGGCGTCGCCAGAGCAGGCTGCAGGCGTCAGCAGCCAGCACCTCCATCGGCTTGCCCTGCATGCGGTTGTGGAACGCAATCATGCGCCGCATCCTGTCACGATGCCAGACGCCTCGCCAACGCCCATGATTGGATCGTCCATCCGACTGATCGTCGAACACCAGAGGCGTACCACCATCTCTGCCCATAATGTAGACATAAGCCAGATCCTCATCAATGGATGAATCCGCGCCCTGATCAAAGATCAGTGACCGGAAGACATCGTTATAAGGGATGTCGTGCGTGACAACCACAGTGACGGCACGGCTGTTCTCCAGAGCATGTCCGCTGGACCAGGGAAAGGCCACATCAGAGAGGGGCCTGCCAAAGGAGAAGGCCTGCTTCAGCGCATTGAGCAGGGGAAAATCATAGGCCCCGAACTGTGGAGGCAGCTCTCGGAGGTAAGGCTCCAGAAACCGCTGGAAGTCTCCGGAAGATGCACCGCCAGAAGTGATGATCTCAGCAAAGACCTGGGAGTTTCTGGCCACCTCATCGGGCACAAAATACTTGATGGCACCATACGGCATGTGCTTGGCCGCATCGATGCGAAAGCCCCGCACACCCAGGTCGTAGAGAGCCTGAACATACTGTTGACGCTGGTCATTGACCCAGTTGCTGCTGGGGTCCGTGTCCCTGAGATCCGGCAGGCCGGGATCAGGATCCGGACCGCAGATGCGATCACGGATCACTGAGAGCTGATTGCTGTAATCGCGAATGCAGGCTGCCGGATGAAAGTCCGTGGGGCCGAAAAGCCCGTCAGGGGTCCCATCGTCAGGAAGTTTTCCATTATCCAGAATGCCATTGCCGTTGCTGTCACCATAGAGAATCTGTCGACTCCAATACCGCTGGTTCGCTGCATACTCACGCAAGACAACATCACCGGGAAAGACGGTTGCCCCGTTCCGTTCATTGGCCATGTGATTGACCACCACATCGGCATAGGTCCTCACACCATGAGCCTGGAGAGACTGAATCGCGAGCACGAGAGAGTCCTTGTTGCCATCGCAGTGATCAATCACCCGAAAGTCCTGGGGCTGATAACGCAGCCACCACTCACAACTCCCTGATTTCGGTGATTTCAGAGGAGGCGTCACCAGCACCGCCCTGTACCCAGCTGCCGCGATCGCCTCGGCCTTCGCGGCAATGTCCGCGTAGGACCAATCGAACGCATGCAGGATCACATCCGCCCTGACTTCAGCGCCGAAGCCGAGGAGGCCTCCCCCGAACCCAGCGACCGAGAGGATCAGGCCGGTGATGGAACCGGCCAGCGAACGAAGCTTCATCGGATCACCAGGGCAACACCTCACCATTGGCATGCCAGAAGGTCCCAGAGGTCTCCAGGCTGAGGGCATCGAGGCGATCCATCACCCCGCGCTTGGAGATCGAGTGCCAACGATGTGCCGGCCATGCAGAGCGCCACCTTCGACACGCGGTAGCCGTAGGAGCCGCCGGAGCGGTTATCCGCGATCGATCCCATCCGACTGGTCATATGGTGCGACCGGGCTGGGATGGGCTGATCGGCTGAATCGTATGGGGGATCCCCGTCCCAGGCACCGGTCTCAGGCCATCAGCAGCTGGTAGGCGGCATGAATGCGGCGGAAGTCGTCCACAGCTCCACCCTGGTCGGGATGGTGGGTCTTCACCAGGCGGCGGTGCGCCCGCTTGATGGCCTCGCGCGAGGCACCCCAGCGCAGACCGAGGAGAGCGAAGGCGGCGGCCCGCTCTGGATCGGAGCTGTCCTCGGCCGGGGCCGGGCGGGTGGACTGCTCCAGGGCGGCGATCCGCTCCAGCAGGTCGTCGACCACACGCCAGGGCGACTCCGAGAGCCACTCGGGGGCCCGGACCCCATGGATGGCAAAGGCAACCCGAACCGCCAGGCGAGCCTTGGTCTGGGGTCCACGCAGAGCCTGTCTCAGGGAGCGACCGAGGCCTGGCAGGCAGCGATCAAGCTCCTCCTCCAGCTGGGCGCGCGGATCGCTCCACTGGGCGCGCTGGTGCTCCAGCAGGCCGCGCAGACCGCTGAAGACCAGCGTCTCGCCCACCCGCGCCGAGGCTCCCACTCGCAGTTCACGCCAGCGGGGATGGCGAGCGAGCGCCTCAGCCCAGACCTGCACCCGCTCGGCACTGACATCCCCCCTGAAGGCCGGACCCGGGGACTGCTGGTGGAACAACTGCTGGCGCAGAAGAGCCACTTCCCTGCGCAGGGCTTCGTTCTCGGCGAGCAGCGCGTCGATGTTGGCGGTGACCTGGGCTCCCCGGGCCGGCGCACGGGCCCAGCTGCGCGGATCGAACCCCATCCTCAATCAACCCGAAGCGCGGCAGCGGCCAGCTGCAGCAGAGCCAGATGATCAATCCTGTCGGTGGCGTCGAGGGAGATCTGGTCGGGCCCGCTGCGAGCGGGCTGTTCGGGATGGAGGGTCACGTAGGCGCGCACAGTCTCACCATGGACAGGAGCGTGGATGCCGATCATGGCCACGAGGCCCACGGCCAGGGGATCCTCCAGGACCATGGCTCAGCCAGGGCTCAGCTGAGGATGGGGCCGTGAACTGGCACAGGGAAGGCGATGCTCGGGTGGATCGATCCGGACCGGATCAGAAAACCTGATGTCGCCGCACCTGGACTCGCTGCTCGACCGTGAACTCCTTGTTGTGCAGATCCATGCCTCGCACGGCGGCCACCTCGCCTTGAATGCCCTGGGCAGTCAGCTGTTCCACCAGCTGCTTCATCAGTTCGTCCTCCACCTTGTTCTGATCGAAACCGCTGGGGGTGAGATCGGCAAGAAAGCGACCGATACGCGAGGCCACCACCGAAGAAGAGTTCGCGATCTTGATCACAATCATCACCAGAAAGGCGTCAGACGAAGTGACTCTATCGTAGTTCTGCCTGCATACGGGTTGACGATTGCAGCCGCGTGAATGCGATCAACGCAGCCTCAGGGATCACCGCCACAAGACTCCCAGATGTTGAGACTTCGGCATGTACTGCACCAGTTCGGGCATCTCGGCACCAGTCACTCGTCCGAAATTCTTCAGCCGTAGGTGGAGATCGTCGAGAGGCGCTGGAAGGATGGATCCGCCATGCCATCCACCCGGAAGGAGGACCAGGTGGCGCTGGCCGCCGGAACTTCAGACTGCCGGGGGAATTCGATGCGGCGGCGCTGGTAGGTGAGCCCGACGCAGCTGAGATCCTCGTCATCGGCCATCAACGACCAGAGAAGACGTAGATCGCCGCGGTCGTAGGACCACGCCTGGGAGATCGGTAAAGCCTCAGCCAGCCGGCCTGGGCCGAAACGCACCGAACAGGCTCTCTCGGAAGCCAGGTAATGACCGTCCTCGGTTGGATAGAACCAGCAGGTTTCGTTGGTCAGCTGCTTCAGGGGAACAGCATCGAGCCACTGGCAACGCAGTGGTGACTCGTACGCGGAATCAACGTCGCCGTACTCCAGAAGATGAACCTGCAGCCAGAGGCGGGAGACATCGAAACAGGGAATGAGGGCATCACAGAGGAGATGCTCCCGGGTCGAACCGGGGGCGGATCCCTCGGCGAAGGGGTCCTCGCAGGAGGTCGTGGCCCGACCCTCCTGGACCAGCTCATCAAGAGTGCCGCTCCAGCCGGCAGGGCAGCGCAGGATCCGCAGCGTCCTGGCTTCACTGAGGGCACTCTGATGATCAGCAATCACCTGCCGCCAGGCGATGGACTCCTCCCCTGGCTGGGGAGGAGCAAGCCTGAAGGTGAATGTCAGAGTGGATGTCATGGCCGGGAATGAACCAGTCATGACGGGTGACCTGTCGCTGGTGACGACGACGATCAGCCCAGTCCGATCTGGCTGAGGATGCCCTGGCCGGTGAGGAGCTCTGTGGCCAGACCGATCACGAAGCCAAGCATGGCCAGGCGGCCGTTCCAGGTTTCAGCGAAGGCAACGAAACCGAAGCGGGTGGTGGAGTCAGTCATGGGTGCAGAGCGAAGTGCTTTGCGAAGCGTAACACGAATCTTTGAGCATTGTTAAGAGCTGGTCCTGGGCAGGCCGGTCCGTGCTGCCGATCCATTGGTCTTAGGCCTGCAGCTAGGGCTCAGACTCAGCGCTGCTGCCCGGGTCCCGGCTCACCTCCACCCCGAACGGGGCGAAGAGAAAGACCATCTCGCCGAGCCGCTCCTGGTGCCCATCGAGGGCGAACACCCCACCAGAGACAAAATCCGCCGAGCGCTGCGCCTCTTCCGGAGGCATCGAGCCGAAGTTGAGCACCACCGTCTTGCGCTCGCGTACAGCCTGAACCGCCTGCAGCACGTCCTCGAAGCGGTGCGGCTCCATCAGAACGACCTCGGGAGGCAAGTCGGAAAACCGATCCATGCCAACACGGTGCCATGGGCAGCTGAGCGGCGCCAACCGCTGCACCCGCTCGGGTCAGGGCTGTGGCACAGGTTCGGCCAGGGCGAGCAGGTCGTCCCCATGCAGATCCTCCCGGCGCCGCAGAGCGAAGACAGTCCCCGTCTGTCCCCGGCAGACCCGCAGCTCCTGATCCAGAACGGTGATGTCCAGCCAGGCCGGATAGCCCTGGGTCACCCGCCGCAGCAGGCGCATCTGCACCGACCCCAGGGTCGGGCCGATCCAGCCACCACGCTCGAAGCTCACCGAGACCCGCTGGGGACCCTGGACGGCGATCCGCGCCAGCACCGCGATGCCGCCCAGACCCGAGAAGGCGCCGGAGGGGCGCAGCAGGTTCATGGCCCGGCCACGGGCCGGAGCAAGAATCTGAAGATTCTCGATCCAGGGAGCCACCCTCAGGTACGGAGCCCGGCTGCTGCTCCAACGCAGCTCCCAGACCCCCGCCAGAGGCTCCGGCCGCTGCAGCAGATCAGCGGGGGACTCCCGCTCGAGCCGTTCGATCAGGGAGCGGATCCGCTGATCGCCGAGCGCGGCAGGGTTGCGCAACCCTTCGAGCAATTGGTCGCGGGGAGACATGGCGTCGAGGGAGTGGGTGGAGATCCTGGGGCCGGGTGCGTGTGTAGAGTGAACGTTGATTTTTCGATCACTGGTGAGAGCAACACTTCCAGCCGTCGACGGATCGGTTCAAGTTATTTAAAGTTACATGACAATCTACGTAGGCAACCTCTCGTTCGATGCCGAGCAAGAGGATCTCCGTGACCTTTTCAGTCAGTACGGAGAAGTGCGCCAGTGCAGCCTGCCCCTTGACCGGGAAACTGGACGCAAGCGTGGTTTCGCATTTGTGGAACTCGCGAACGATGCCGAAGAGCAGAAGGCCATCGACGATCTTCAGAACGTCGAATGGATGAACCGGATGATCCGGGTCAACAAAGCCGAGCCCCGCGGTGGCGGTGGTGGTGGTGGCAATCGCGGCGGTGGCGGCGGCTACGGCGGCGGTGGCGGCTACGGCGGTGGCGGCGGTGGCCGCAGCCGCTACTGAGTCTCGGAAAGGGCTGCAGATCAGATTGTTCTGACTTTGGCTTGATGCTGAACCCCGCTCCGGCGGGGTTTTTTGTTGGGCGCCCAGGCCGTCAGGCCAGGCACCCAGCGGCTTCAGCCAGGCGTGGTGAAGATCACTCCTCCCCTTCGTCTTCGGCACCGACGGGCACCAAACGGATCTGCTTGCGGCCGATCTTCAGCTCGAACTCATCCCCGGGCTTGAGGTCGAGCAGAGCCGTGTAGGCCTTGCCCACCAGCAGATTGCCGTTGCCTTGAACCGTGGCGATGTAGCTGAGCTTGCGGCCACCTTTACCGGCCGCCTGTCCGCCACCGGTGGTGCCGAGGTTGACTCCCTTGGCCTCCAGCAGAGCTTCATAGAAGGCCGTGAAATTCAATCGTTCACTGCCGTCCTTCTTGGTACTGACATAGCCGGCAGCACGCACCAGCTCTGATTTGCTTACCTCACCAAGCTCCTTGACCTTGGCGAGCAGATCGGCACCTGTCAACATGGCATTCATTGAGAACATCACTGCCAACATACTGAATGGCGTGGGATGGTCGAGGTTGGAGGACAAAGGAACCTGACCTGACCAGTTCAGATCCGGCAAAGATCCTGCTGATCTCACACTCCCCGTCAGGACACCCTGATCCCGCTCAGGTGAGTCATGACCGCGAAGTTGCGGAATCCTCTCAGCACTGCTGAGCCCCATCCGATCGCTTCAGTGGGAACGGCTGAGTCGAGGACGCTGAAACCAGAACCAACTGGCGCCCCCCAGCAGGATCATCAGGATCAGGGGTCCTTCGCGCCAGATTTGATAGGTCGTGGACCGCTTCAGGCGCTCCAGTTGAAATATCCCCAGCTGCGCCCCCCCCGGTGGCAGGGCGGCGCGAACCACCCCTCGGCCGTCGATCACCAGGCTGGGTCCGGTGTTGGCGGTGCTCACCAACCAGCGCCCCACTTCGATGGCGCGCAGCTGGGCCAGAGCCGTGAACTGATCCCTCAACAGGGCTGGATAGGGATCGAGATTGGCGCTGGCCAGCAACCAGCCGGCCCCTTCTGAGCTGGCCTCGCGCAGGGCCTCGCCATTGGCCAGCTCGTAGCAGATCGCCACAGCCGGATTCGCTCCGCTGCGCCTCAGCAACCGCGAGGGCGGCCCTGGCTCCACACCCCCCACGGCAGAGAGTCCACCCCAGCGCCAGACCCGCGCCAGCGGAACCCATTCGCCCAGGGGCACCACCCGGGCCTTGTCAACCCAGCTGGAGGCCTCAGGCGCACCCGGCTCGAAGCGCAGGACACTGCTGCGCAACTCCTCCCCCTCCAGGCGGAAGCCTCCGCTGAGCACTTCCGCCCTGGCCTCGGGCATGGCCTGCCCCAGCACCAGGGTTCCTTCCGGAAGAAGCAAGGGCACCCCGAGGGCGGCCGCCTGCTCGCGGGCCCTGGCGATCTGCAGCAGCAGCTCCCGCTGGCGCCCGGGTTCGAACTTCTCCCGGGTCGGCAGTGCCGGCTGCAGCACCAGCACCCGGAAGGGCTCCCCACGCTCTGCCCGATCAGCCCGCAACTGACTCCAGCCGAGGCCATGGCTGAACAGCAGCAGAGCGGCCAGACCGAGCCCCCAGCCGCGCCGGCTGGCCGCAGGCGCCACCAGGGTGCGCCAGCAGAACCAGCCGATCCACAGTTGAACGGCAGCCACCAGGCCGGATCCCCCCACAGCCGCCAGGCCGGCCAGGGGCCGGTCGGCGGGCAGGGGGGACGCTCCCAGCCCGATCCAGAACAGGGGACCCTGGGCCAGCAGCACTTCCGCCAGTCCCCATAGGCCTGAAGCC
>NZ_JAYGIA010000021.1:0-24600 GCF_034931165.1 Synechococcus sp. BA-124 BA4
ATGCCGCCCTGCAGGAGCTCGCCAGCGCCCGGGGCATCGCCTGGGTGGCCCTGAAGAACCCGCGGCTGGCCTTCGCCGAGGCCCTCGAGGCCCTGCACCCCCCCCGCCGCCTGCCGCCGGGCATCCACCCCAGCGCCGTGATCGCCCCGGGGGTGGGCCTGGGGCGAAGTGTTCACATCGGCGCCCATGTGGTGGTGGGTGAGGGCAGCGTGATCGGGGATGACTGCACCCTCCACGCCGGTGCCGTCCTCTACGAGGACGTGCAGCTGGCGGAGGCCTGTGAGATCCACGCCAATGCGGTGCTGCACCCGGGCAGCCGTCTGGCCCGCGGCTGCGTGGTGCACTCCACGGCGGTGGTGGGTTCGGAGGGGTTCGGGTTCGTGCCCACCGCCAGCGGCTGGCGCAAGATGCCGCAGACCGGCCTGGTGGTGCTGGAGGAGGGCGTGGAAGTGGGCTGCGGCACCACCATCGATCGCCCCTCGGTGGGGGAAACCCGCATCGGCGCCGGCACCAAGATCGACAACCTGGTCCAGATCGGCCACGGGGTGGTCACCGGCCGTGGCTGTGCCCTGGCCTCGCAGGTGGGCATCGCCGGCGGCGCCACCCTCGGCGATGGGGTGATCCTGGCCGGGCAGGTGGGTGTGGCCAACCGGGCCAGGATCGGGGATCGGGCCATCGCCTCCTCCAAGTCGGGGATCCACGGGGAGGTGGCCGCCGGCGAGGTGGTGAGCGGCTATCCGGCCATTCCCAACCGTCTGTGGCTGCGCTGCTCCGCGGCTTTCAACAAGTTGCCGGAGATGGCGAAGGCCCTGCGCCAGCTGCAGAAGTAGCCTCGCGCCCAGCGCTTCCTTGCCGATGACCAGCTACAGGATCACCCTGCTCCCCGGCGACGGCATCGGACCGGAGATCACGGCGGTGGCGCGGCGCCTGCTCGATGCGGTGAGCACGAGCCATGGCTTCAGCCTCACCTACGACGAGCAACCCATCGGTGGCGACGCCATCGACCGCACGGGTGTGCCCCTGCCGGAGACCACCCTGGCGGCCTGCCGCAGCGCCGACGCCGTGCTGCTGGCGGCGATCGGCAGCCCCCGCTTCGATGCCCTGCCCCGGGAGCAGCGGCCCGAAACCGGCCTTCTGGGCCTGCGGTCAGGCCTGGGCCTGTTCGCCAACCTGCGCCCGGTGAAGATCATTCCGGCCCTGATCGGGGCCAGCAGCCTGCGGCCGGAGGTGATCACCGGCGTGGATCTGCTGGTAGTTCGCGAACTCACCGGCGGCATCTACTTCGGCACCCCCAAGGGGCGGGTGGAGGCCGAAGGCCGGGTGCGGGCCTTCAACACCATGGTCTACGCCGACGACGAGATCGACCGGATCGCCCGGGTGGCTTTTCAGTTGGCCAGCGAGCGGGGCGGCAGGCTCTGCAGCGTCGACAAGGCCAACGTGCTTGATGTCAGCCAGCTCTGGCGCGACCGGGTGGAGCTGATCGCGGCCGAGTTCCCCCGGGTGGAGCTCAGCCACCTCTACGTCGACAACGCGGCGATGCAGCTGGTGCGCTCCCCCCGCCAGTTCGATGTGCTGCTCACCGGCAACCTCTTCGGTGACATCCTCAGCGACGAGGCGGCGATGCTGACCGGCTCGATCGGCATGCTCCCCTCGGCGTCCCTGGGCGCTGAAGGTCCCGGGCTGTTCGAGCCGGTGCACGGCTCAGCCCCCGACATCGCCGGGGCCGACCTGGCCAACCCGATGGCGATGGTGCTCTCCGCCGCGATGATGCTGCGGGTGGGCCTGAAGCAGGAGGCGGCCGCCAGCGAGCTGGAAGCAGCCGTCGACCGGGTGCTCAGCTCCGGTTACCGCACGGGCGATCTGATGGCGGAGGGCTGCACCCGGCTGGGCTGCGCGGCCATGGGCGAGCAGCTGCTGGCGGAACTCTGAACGGCTGCACCGCTGGCGGGCACGTGCTGCTGGACCGGTGACCTGCCAAACTCGATCCCTTCGTCCTCTCCCCCCTGCGCCGATGTCCAAGCGTCACCCGGTTGTAGCTGTCACCGGTTCCTCGGGCGCGGGGACCAGCACTGTCAAGCGTGCCTTCGAGCACATCTTCCAGAGGGAGGGGATCGTGCCGGCGGTTGTCGAGGGGGACAGCTTCCACCGCTTCGAGCGCGGCCCGATGAAGGAGCAGATGGCCCAGGCCCAGGCTTCCGGGATCAACTTCTCCCACTTCGGCCCCGAGGCCAACCTGTTCGACAAGCTGGCCGAGCAGTTCCAGGCCTACGGAGAAACCGGTGGCGGCCAGAAGCGCTACTACCTCCATTCCGTGGAGGAAGCAGCCGAGCACAACGCGCGTCTCGGCACCCAGCTGGAGCCCGGCCAGTTCACTCCGTGGGAGCCGATTCCCTCAGAGACTGACCTGCTCTTCTACGAAGGTCTGCACGGCGGAGTGGTCGGCGACGGCTACGACGTGGCTTCCCTCGTGGATCTGCTGATCGGTGTGGTGCCGATCGCCAACCTGGAGTGGATCCAGAAGATCAGCCGCGACAACGCCGAGAGGGGCTATTCGGCCGAGACGATCGTGGACACGATCCTGCGCCGCATGCCCGACTACATCAACCACATCTGCCCGCAGTTCAGCCGTACGGACATCAACTTCCAGCGGGTGCCCACGGTGGACACCTCCAACCCGTTCATCTGTCGCAACATCCCCACCCCAGACGAAAGCTTCGTGATCATCCACTTCCGCAAGGGAGCCCGCGAGAAATGGGGCATCGATTTCTCCTATCTGCTGCGGATGATCAACGGCTCCTTCATGTCGAGTCCCACCAGCATCGTGGTCAACGGCGGCAAGATGGGCTTCGCCATGGAGCTGATCCTCACTCCGATCATTCACCGCCTGATCGAGGATAAGAACAAACTCGCTTGAGCGATTAAGCTGTCGGTGCCGATCGGACTGGGTGAGGCCGATTACCTTCGCCACACCTCCATCATTCGACCCCGCAACCCCGGCGGCTTCCACCGGTCCCAGAAAGGCGGCCATGCCGTCCTTCGAGATCCGAGGGGCCTCCAATCCCGGCAACCCTCCGGTGCGCTGGGATCAGATCAACAGCGGCGTGGTCATCAAGCAGGCGCGCCGCGTCTACTTTCACTACGTGGAACAGTGCCCGGGGGGAGGCGAGCCGATCGGGATCGTGCTCGAAAGCGGCGGTGGTCAGGGCCGGGTGGTGTTCGAGGCGCCCGTGCTCCTGCCGGATGAGCAGTTCGTGCCGCTGGAGATGATCCGCGGCCGCAGCGCTGGCCGACCCCGCACGATGCGCAGCCCCCAGCGTGGCTGAGCCAACGCCAACTGCGCCCTAGTGCCATGCCTGTGGTGCCCGACACGGCCGTCGACCTCCTGATTCCACTGCTGGTGGCCCTGGTCGGGGCCTGTGTCGGCAGCTTTGTCAACGTAGTGGCCTGGAGGCTGCCGCGGCGGGAGTCGGTCGTGCTGCCCGCCAGTCACTGCCCGCGCTGCGGCGTGTCCCTGGCCTGGCATCAGAACCTGCCGGTGCTGGGCTGGCTGCTGCTGCAGGGCCGGTGCGGGAACTGCCGCGGCCGGATCTCCCCGCGCTACCCCCTGGTGGAACTGCTCTGCGCCGGCCTGTGGGTGGCCGCCCTTCAGGCCAGCCCCACCGCTCTTGGGGACGCTCCCGCCTGGCTGCTGGTCGGCGCCGGCTGGCTGCTGATCAGCTGGCTGCTGCCTCTGGTGCTGATCGACTGCGACCACCTCTGGCTGCCGGAGCCCCTCTGCCGCTGGGGTCTGCTGCTGGGCCTGGCGGTCACCCTCAGCGCCGGGCTCAGTCAGCCGGGGGAGATCGCCCGGGCCCTGCTCTTCAATCACCTGCTCGCCGCCTGTCTGGGGCTGCTCGCCTTCGAGGGGCTCAGTGCCCTGGCCGAGCGGCTGATGGGCAAACCGGCCCTGGGGCTGGGCGACGCCAAGCTCACCGCCCTGCTGGGGGCCTGGCTCGGGCTCACGGGCCTGGGACTGGCCGTGGCCCTGGCGGTGTGCAGCGGTGCGGCCGTGGGGGTTCTCGGCCGGCTGAGCGGACGGCTCGGGCCGGCTCAGCCGTTTCCATTCGGTCCCTTTCTCGCCTTCGGGGGCGTGGCGGTCTGGCTGGCTGGAGAGGGCTGGTGGCTGCAGCAATGGAGCCGGTGGGGCGCCACCCTTTAATGGACTCACCGCTCCGTTGCCAGGTCCCATCCCGTGTCCCTGTTCGACTGGTTCGCCGATCGCCGCAAAGCCAATCCGGTGGTGCGCGCCACCCAGGAGATCGAAGAAGGGGACGGGCTCTGGAGCAAATGCCCGGAATGCGGACTTGTGGTGTACCGCAAGGATCTGATCGGCAACGCCAGCGTCTGCAGCGGCTGCTCCTACCACCACCGCATCGACAGTGACGCCCGCATCCGGGTGATCGCCGATGAAGGCAGCTTCTGCGCGATCGACACCGAGCTGGCCCCCACCGATCCCCTCGCCTTCAAGGACCGTCGCAGTTACGCGGACCGCCTGCGCGACACCCAGCAGTCCACCGGCCTGCGCGATGCGGTGGTCACCGGCCACTGCCTCCTCGAGGGCCTGCCCCTCTCCCTGGGGGTGATGGATTTCCGCTTCATGGGCGGTTCGATGGGTTCGGTGGTGGGCGAGAAACTCACCCGCCTGATCGAGCAGGCGACCGAACGGCGCCAGCCTCTCCTGATCGTCTGCGCCTCCGGCGGTGCCCGCATGCAGGAAGGGATGCTCAGCCTGATGCAGATGGCCAAGATCTCCGGTGCCCTGCAGCGCCACCGCCAGCAGGAGCTCCTCTACATGCCTCTGCTCACCCATCCCACCACCGGCGGAGTGACCGCCAGCTTCGCGATGCTGGGCGACCTGATCCTTGCCGAACCCAAGGCCCTGATCGGCTTCGCCGGCCGACGCGTGATCGAGCAGACCCTGCGCGAAAAACTCCCCGAAGGCTTCCAGACCGCCGAGTACCTCCAGGAGCATGGGTTCGTCGATCTGATCGTGCCCCGCACCCGCCTGCGCAGCACCCTCGCCAGTCTGCTGCGGCTGCACGGCGTCACGGCCCCCACAACGGCCCCGGTGGCGGCATGAACGCTCTGCGCCGGTGGCTGCGTGCCGCCATGCTGGCGGCAGCGCTGCTGCTGTTCGCCCTGACGGCGGGTTCCGGCCCCGCCCACGCCGGACCGGTGAACTGGCAGGAGGTGCCCGAGAGCCCCGCCGGCCGTCAGTGGTGGGACAAGGGCAGCCTGCGCCTCAGCCGGGACGGCGAGCTCTCGGTGCTCACCCGCTTCCAGCCGGCCTCGGAGGATCGAGGCCAGCTCTACGTCATGGAACTCGACTGCGGTCAGAAGCTCTACCGCGACACGTCAGTGAACGGCCTGCCCCGCTTCAAGGCCGAGTGGCAGCCCACAGGCGGAGATGACCTGATCAGCGCGGTGCTGGATCAGGCCTGTTCAGCCGGCTCCGACCTGCTGGCATCCCGTTGATCCTCTGAACCCTGAGCCCGAGTGCCATGAGTCATCCCCTTCAGGTCGCCGTGGCCGGCCTCGGCTTCGGGGAGAAGGTGCACCTGAGCGCCCTGCGCGCCTGCCCTGGCACCGAACCGGTGGCCCTCTGGCACCCCAGGGCCGAACGCCTGGAGACCGCCTGCCGGTCGGCTGAACTCCCTGGCCACACCGACTTCGGGGCGCTGCTGGCGGACCCGGCCGTGGAGGCGGTGGTGATCGCCACCCCGCCAGCCCCCCGTTTCGAGCTGGCCCGCGCTGCCCTGGAGGCCGGCAAGCACCTGCTGCTGGAGAAGCCCGTCGCCCTGGAGGTGGCGCAGGTGCGGGAGCTGAGGCGGCTGGCGATCGAGCGGGGCCTGAGCGTGGCTGTGGATTTCGAGTACCGGGCGGTCCCGGTGTTCCAGCAGCTGCGGGAGCTGCTGAGCCAGGGAGTGCTGGGGGATCCCTGGCTGGTGCGCTTCGACTGGCTGATGAGCAGCCGGGCCGATCCCGGCAGGCCGTTCAGCTGGGCGTCGCAGCGCTCCCAGGGGGGCGGAGTGCTCGGGTCCCTCGGCACCCATGCCTTCGACAGCCTGGAGTGGCTGGTGGGGCCGGTGCGCCAGCTGAGCGCCAGCCTCTCCACCGCCATCACCCGGCGGCCCCTGCCTGGACGTCCTGATCGCTTCGGAGTCGTGGACGCCGACGATGTGGCCCTGCTTCAGCTGGAGCTGGAGGCGCCCTCAGGAGTCTCGGTGCCGGCCCAGCTCAGCCTCTCGTCGGTGACCCGCGCCGGCCGGGGCTGCTGGCTCGAGTTCCACGGCAGCGAGGCCAGCCTGATCCTGGGCAGCGACAACCAGGCCGACTATGTGCACGGCTTCCACCTCTGGCTGGCCCGGCCGGGGGAGCCGCCCCAGCTGGTGCCGGCCGATCCGGCCCTGGCCTTTGGCCGCACCTGGGCCGACGGCCGCATCGCCCCGGTGGCGAGGCTCCAGGGCTGGTGGAGCGACAGCGTGCGTGAGGGCCGGCCGATGCTGCCGGGCCTGGCTGAAGGAGAGCGAAGCCAGCTCTGCTGCGACCTGGCCCTCGAGGCCGCCGCCAGTGGCCTGCGCCAGAGCCTCGGCCCCTGAGGCCTGAATCTCAGGGGATCAACTAGACTCGCGCCCAGCCCGCGTCAAGGTCCCGACGCCGGTGATCCGGCCCTCCGGGGCCGACCCTGACGCACCACCCACTCAACCTCCAGAGGTTTTTCCCATGGCCCTCGTTCCGCTTCGGCTGCTCCTCGACCACGCCGCTGAGAACGGCTATGGCATTCCGGCGTTCAACGTCAACAACCTGGAGCAGGTCCAGTCGATCATGGAGGCGGCTCACGAAACCGACAGCCCCGTGATCCTGCAGGCCTCCCGCGGCGCCCGTCAGTACGCCGGTGAGAACTTCCTGCGTCACCTGATCCTCGCCGCCACCGAAACCTATCCCGACATCCCGGTGGTGATGCACCAGGATCACGGCAACAGCCCCGCCACCTGCTTCGGCGCCATCACCAACGGTTTCACTTCCGTGATGATGGATGGCTCCCTGGAGGCCGACGCCAAGACCCCCGCCAGCTACGACTACAACGTGGCCGTCACCAAGGAAGTGGTGGATGTGGCTCACGCGGTGGGTGTGAGCGTCGAGGGCGAACTGGGCTGCCTGGGCTCCCTGGAAACCGGCAAGGGTGAGGCCGAGGACGGCCACGGCTTCGAGGGCGCCCTCTCCCGCGATCAGCTGCTCACCGATCCTGCCGAGGCCGCCGACTTCGTGGCCAAGACCAAGGTCGATGCCCTGGCGATCGCCATCGGCACCAGCCACGGCGCCTACAAGTTCACCCGCAAGCCCACCGGTGAAGTGCTGGCCATCTCCCGGATCGCCGAGATCCACAAAGCCATTCCCAACACCCACCTGGTGATGCACGGCTCCAGCTCCGTGCCCCAGGAGTGGCTCGACATGATCAACCAGTACGGCGGCGCCATCCCCGAAACCTATGGCGTGCCCGTGGAGGAGATCCAGAACGGCATCAAGAACGGTGTGCGCAAGGTGAACATCGACACCGACAACCGTCTGGCCTTCACCGCCGCCGTCCGCGAAGCGGCCTTCAAGGATCCCGCCAACTTCGACCCCCGCCACTTCAACAAGCCGGCCCGCGCCTACATGAAGAAGGTGTGCCTCGATCGCTACCAGCAGTTCTGGTGTGCCGGCCAGGCCAGCAAGATCAAGCAGCAGAACATCAACTACTACGCCGCCCTCTACGCCAAGGGCGCCCTCGATCCCAAGACCGCCGTGGCCGTCTGAGCCTCCCGCCGACGCGAATCACGTCTCTCTCTGATCACGGGCCCTGCGGGGCCCTTTTTCATGGGCCCGGTTGGGGCCCTTTTCATAGCTTGCACTCCAGCACTCCAGCAGCGGCTGGCATTCAGGGCAGGGGCTCGAGCGCGGAGAGCGGCAGGGCGACCGAAGGGGCGGTTGGGCCCTGGGCCATCAAGGACTGCAGCGCCTTGTCGAGATCAGGCTCCATCGCGAAGCGTCGGCCATCGGTGACCACCACCCGCACCAGCGTGGGCAGATCATTGTTCTTCGATTGCAGGTAGATCGGCTCCACGTACAGCAGCCCCTTGCCCACCGGCAACACCAGCAGATTGCCCCGCACCAGCTGCGACCCCGTGCGGTTCCACAGTCCGAACTGGAAACTGATGGTGGGGTCCTGCTCGATCAGTGCCGAGATCTGCTGCGGGCCCAGCAACAACCGCTGCTGGGGGAAACGTACCAGCACCAGTTCACCGTAGTGGGGTGGATCGTTGCGAACGGCCAGCCAGCCCACGAGGTTCGTGCGCCGCACCGGCGAGAAGGGCAGCAGCAGCACGAATTCAGGCCGCTGCTGGCGGGGCAGCTGCAGCGTGGCGTGATAAGGCTCAACCGGAATGTTGCTGGATCCGTAGATCTCCAGCGGCACCGCCCAGACGTCGTCGCCGTTGTAGAAGGTGCGCACATCGGTGACGTGATAGCGCAACAGGCGCTCCGACTGAATCGTGAACTGGGTGAGCGGCACCCGGATATGGCTCAACAGAGCCTGAGGCATGGCCTCCAGCGGTTTGAACAGCTCGGGGAAGGCCCTCTGCCAGGTGCGCAGGATCGGGTCTGAGGGGTCGTTCACATACAGCCAGAGCCGGCCGTCGTGGGCGTCCACCACCGCCTTGACAGGATTGCGGAAGTAGCGAATACCGCTGGAATTGGCATCGCTGTAGGGATAACTTCTGCTGGTGGTGAAGCCATCGAGCATCCAGTACTGGTGCTGCTCATCGCGGAAGCCCGGCTCGTTCTCGACCCGGGCGGTGACCAGATAGGGCTCGGTTTCGAAATGCAGGAAGGGGGCCAGGGCCTCCAGGCGCTGATTCACCTGACGGCGGATGAGCAGACGTGACTCGGGCGTGAAGGATCCGGTCAGCAGCACCCTGGGCTCCCGCAGATAGACCGCCGCCTTGAATCGCTGCCAGGAGTTGTTCAGCAGGATTCCCCTCTCCCCGTCGTAGTGGGTGTAGACGTTGAGCTCGCCGTCCGGGAAGTCGAACTCCTGCACCTGGGTGGGCGCGATCACATAGGGCGCAGGCGCCGAGGCGTAGTAGAGACGGGGGCGGCCCACCGGCAGGGCCTCTCGAGCCGCCTCGTCGCTGATGCCGAGCTTCGGGATGCCCTGAACGCGGCCGCTGCTGCCCAGGTCCTTGACGAAGAACTGGGGCAGGCCGTCGCTGCCGAAGCTGTTCACCGGCGAAACGGTGAAGCCGTAGCCATGGGTGAAGACCAGGTGTCGGTTCAGCCAGGTGCGAGACCCGGGCGGCAGGGCGGCGCTGTCGAGTTCCCGGGCCGCGATCAGCACCTGCTGGGAACCGTTGCGCAGAGGATCCCCCAGAAGGGGATAGCGGTCGACCGCCGCCGAAGGGAAGGTGTAGTAGAGCCGGAGCTGCTGAAGCTGGCGGTTCGCGGCCAGCAGCGGCTTGCTGTCCCAGAGGCGGATGTTGGCCAGGGTTCCCTGCGACGCCTCCAGGTCGTCCTGTGTCACCTTCTGCTGGGGCTCGAGAATCTGTTCTTTGAGACCCTCCAGGCCGAAGGCGCGGCGGGTGGCCTGGATGCTCCGCTTCAGATAGGGGGCCTCCACCTCCAGCTCCCGCGGTTGGACCCAGAAGCGCTGCACCTGGGGAGCCACCAGGAATTCGGCCACCGGCACGAGCAACAGGGTTCCCAGCAGGGGCAGCAGCACCGCCCGGCGCAACCAGTGGCGTCGCACCGAGAGCAGCAGGCCGGCCGCCATGAGCAGCATCAGTGCCGCCAGCAGCAGACGCAGGGGCAGCCGCACATACAGATCGACGAAGCCGGCGCCCGAGGCGACGCCGCTGCCCTCCACCATCAGATCGAATGGTGCGAGTGCGCTGCTGAAGGCCATCAGCAGGGCCAGCAGGGCAAACTGCGACTTCAGTGCGGCCTGTTGATCGCGGCTGAGCCCCACGAAGCGCAGATCACTGAAACTGCTGCCTTCGGTGAAGGTGAGCCAGAGGCAGGAGGCCAGGCCCACGGTGGTCTGGGCGATCAGCACACTCAGAAGCAGATGAAGCGCGGGCAGGCGCAGAACCGTGAAGCTGAGATCGAGATGCGTGAGGGGATCCCCCTCACCGAACGGCACCGCCAGCAGAGCCGGCAACCACAGGCTCCAGCCCCTCGCCAGGGCGGTGGCGGATCCGGCCAGGGCCGCCACCAGCACCAGCCTCAGAGTCGGCAGCGGTTTCACCAGCAGCGGCAGCAGCAGGCCGGCAGCCAGGGCGACCAGCAGAGGCAGCGGCAGCTCAGCGAGCACCGCAAAGCCGCTGAAGATCTCTCCACTGAAGGGGGAGCCGATCAGCCCCCGCGCCTGGACGATCAGGTAGGTGAGTCCGGCGGCCAGGAGCAGCTCCAGACCCGTCAGCACCAGCACCAGGGGCAGGGGCTCCAGCCGCAGAATCGCGTGGCGCGGGATCACCTTGGTGGCACTGGCGCTGCGCAGGCGCCAACACCGCTGCAGCTGCTGCATCTGCAGGGAAACCCCAAGCCCCATCACCAGCAGGAACGCCACGATCTGCAGCCACCAGCGGCGCCACAGCACCGACTCGAAGCCGAACTGGGCGAACCAGTCGAGCTCGAGGCCCAGCCGGGAGATCAGCACCAGCGCCAGCGGGAGGAACACCAGCACAGCCAGGGCCGCAGGCAGCGACAGCAGGCGCGGAAAACGGGAGGCCACGGGCTGAGGCTAGACAGCGGCGGGCCACAACGCCCGTCCCGCCCATGAGCACGGCGCCACCTGGGCGGACCATATACCCGACCCTGCAGATCGGCTTTTACGTAATGGTTCGGCCGCCGCTGCTAACTTGCCTGCACAGCTGTTGTCGGGCCGTGACCGCCACCCTCTCCCGCACCACCTTCACGGGACTGCGCTGCAAGGAATGCGGCCACCCCTACGAAGCCGGTGCCCGCCACGTCTGTGAGGACGTCTGCTTCGGCCCCCTCGAGGTCGTCTACGACTACGACGAGATCCGACGTCGCGTCAGCCGCGCCTCGATCGAGGCCGGCCCCACCTCCATCTGGCGCTACCGCGAGTTCCTGCCGATCGAGGGGGATCCCATCGATGTGGGCACCGGCTTCACCCCTCTGCTCAAGGCCAACCGGCTGGCCCGCCGCCTCGGCCTGAAGAACCTCTACATCAAGAACGACGGCGTCAACATGCCCACCCTGTCCTTCAAGGACCGGGTGGTGTCGGTGGCGCTCACGCGCGCCAGGGAGCTGGGCTTCACCACGGTGAGCTGCGCCTCCACCGGCAACCTGGCCAACTCCACCGCCGCCATCGCGGCCCACGCCGGCATGGAGTGCTGCGTGTTCATCCCCAGCGATCTGGAGATGGGCAAGGTGCTGGGCACCCTCATCTACAACCCCACCCTGATGGCGGTGAAGGGCAACTACGACCAGGTGAACCGCCTCTGCTCCGAGGTGGCCAACACCTACGGCTGGGGCTTCGTGAACATCAACCTGCGCCCCTACTACTCCGAGGGCTCCAAGACCCTCGGCTATGAGGTGATCGAGCAGCTGGGCTGGCAACTTCCGGATCACATCGTGGCGCCCCTGGCCTCCGGCTCCCTGTTCACCAAGATCCGCAAGGGCTTCGACGAATTCATCAAGGTGGGCCTCGTCGACGAGAAACCGGTGCGCTTCAGCGGCGCCCAGGCCGAGGGCTGCTCCCCCATCGCCCAGGCCTTCGCCGAAGGCCGCGACTTCATCACCCCGGTGAAGCCCAACACGATCGCCAAGTCGATCGCCATCGGCAACCCTGCCGACGGCCCTTACGCCATCGACCTCGCCAACCGCACCAACGGCACGATCGCGGCGGTCAGCGACCAGGAGATCATCGACGGCATCAAGCTGCTGGCGGAAACCGAGGGTGTGTTCACCGAAACCGCCGGTGGCACCACGATCGCGGTGCTCAAGAAGCTGGTGGAGCAGGGCAAGATCGACCCCGACGAAACCACCGTGGCCTACATCACCGGCAACGGCCTGAAAACCACAGAAGCGGTGGCCTCCTCCGTGGGCGAACCGCACACGATCGAGCCCCAGCTGGCCAGCTTCAATGCCGCCTGGGAGCGGGCCCAGTCGCTGCATCGCGCCAGCTGGGAGCCGATCGGCGTCTGAGCCGACAGCTCCCGCTCGTTCCAACACCATCCTTTCCTGGCGGCTGCCGCCGCCTTCCACTTCCGTCATGGCGATTCAGGTTCTGATCCCCACCCCCCTGCAGAAATTCACCGCGGATCAAGCAAGCGTCGAGCTCGAGGCCACCAGCGTCGACGGTCTGCTTGAGGCCCTCGAAGGCCGCTTCCCCGGCATCCTCGCCAGGCTCACCGACGAGAGCGGGAAGCTGCGGCGCTTCCTGAACGTCTACGTGAACAGCGAGGACATCCGCTTCCTCGACAACCAGGCCACGGCCCTCGCCGACGGCGATGAGGTAAGCATCGTGCCCGCTGTGGCCGGAGGCTGATCAGGCTCCCCTGACCACCGTGCTCCGCCCTGCAGAGGTGTGCGCGCAAGCACCCAACAGGGTGGTGGTCGTCCATAGGCTCTGCGCACGTTCCGTGCGGCTGGATCCATGACCCAAGCTCCCGAAGCCCCTGTGGCCCCGCGGCCTGAGGAGAGCGCCGCCCTCTCGATGGCCCCGGCCGGCAAGGCCCTGCTCTTCGACTACCGCCAGGCGGCCAATCCGGTGCGGCGCGGACTGACCGAGCCGATTCCGGAGGGACGCTGGGGCCCTGAACTGCACGCCAGCGGCCCCAGCGCCATCCTTCCCCTCGATCTCAGCAGCGAGCTGGGCTGCCGGGGACCGGCCACCAGCCCGGCGCTGAGCGCCAACTTCATCCGCATCCTGGCCGGTGAGTCGATCAGCGCCGGAGCCAACGCCACCAGCTTCCTGTTTTATGTCTGGCGTGGTGCCGGCCACTGCCGCAGGCCGGCCGGTGCCCTCGGCGGTGCGGTGGATCAGGAGTGGAGCCAGGGAGATCTGTTCGTGCTGCCCTGCGGTGAGGCGGCCCAGCTGGACGCCCGTGAGGAGAGCGTTCTCTACTGGGTCCACGATGCACCCCTGCTCGCCCACCTGGGAGTGAGCGCCGATCAGCCCCGCTTCGAGGCCACCCATTACCCAGGCGAATGGCTGCGGCGGGAGCTGGCTGCCCTGGCGGCGGATCCCAGCAGCGCCCGCAGCAACCGGCTCAGCCTGCTGCTGGCCAACACGGACCTGCCCTCCAGCCGCACCGTGACCCACACCCTCTGGGCCATGTACGGACTGGTGCCGGCGGGGGCCGTTCAGCCCCCCCATCGCCACCAGTCGGTGGCCCTGGATCTGGTGATCGCCTGCGCCCCGGGCTGCGCCACCCTCTCGGGGCCAGAGCTCAATCCCGACGGCACCATCCGCAACCCCGTGAGGATGGAGTGGGAACCGGGTGCCGCCTTCGTGACCCCGCCGGGCCACTGGCACGGCCATGTGAATGACAGTGGTGAGGATGCCCTGCTGCTGCCGATTCAGGACGCCGCACTGCACACCTACCTGCGCAGCCTCGACATCCGCTTCACCTGATCGGTTCGGTGGCCGGAGGTCTGACAGGGCGCTGGGGCTCAGGCATGTCCGGCCACAGGCACAGCCGGCTGAGCGCCGGATCCGGCAGGGAGAGCACCCGTGGCTTCGAAGCGATCGACGATCTCCCGGAATTCCTCGCCCCCGAGGGTTTCCTGCTCGATCAGCCGGTCGACCAGCTCATCCATCAGCGCACGCCGGGGGCGCAGCAGGTCCAGCGCCTGCTCCAGGGCATGCTGCGAGAGCTGACGCACCTGAAGATCGATCTGACGGCCGGTGGATTCGGCGTAGCTGGGGCGGGTGTGGAGCAGATCACGGCCGAGGAACACCTCATGGCCATCGCCCTCCAGGGCCACCTGACCGAGGGGTGAGAAGCCGTAGCGGGTGACCATCTCGCGACTGATGCGGGTGGCCATCTGCAGATCGCCCGAGGCACCCTGGGTGATCTCGCTGGGTCCGAAGACCACCAGCTCGGCGGCGCGGCCGCCCATGACCACCACCAGACGGGCCTGCAGGTAGGCCTTGCTGATCAGTCCTGAATCGAGGATCTCCTCATCGGGCATGGTGCGGGCGAAGCCTCCGACACCGCCGGAGCGGGGCAGCAGGGTCACCTTGTCGAGCTTGTCGGCATGGGGCACCAGGCAGCTGAGCAGGGCGTGGCCGATTTCGTGGTAGGCGATCAGGCGCTTCTTGGCGCTGTCCTGCAGCGGAGCCACCGCCAGGCCCATGGTGATGCGTTCCAGGGCGTCGCTGAGGGCCTGGTCGTCGATGCTGCTGCGATGGCGGCGGGCGGTGAGGATGGCCCCCTCATTGAGCAGGTTGGCCAGATCGGCGCCGGAGAACCCCGGGGTACGCGCCGCCCAGGTGCTCAGCGACACCGAGGGATCGAGGGGGCGGCTGCGGGCATGCACCGCCAGGATCGCTTCGCGGCCACGGCGGTCAGGCAGGTCCACCTGGATCTGGCGGTCAAAACGGCCCGGCCGGGTGAGGGCCACATCGAGCACATCCGGGCGATTGGTGGCCGCGATCAGGATCACACCGGAGTTCTGCTCGAAGCCATCCATCTCCGTGAGCAGCTGGTTGAGGGTCTGCTCCCGCTCGTCGTTGCCGCCACCGATGCCGGCGCCGCGCTGGCGCCCCACCGCATCCACCTCATCGATGAAAATGATGCAGGGAGCCTTTTCCTTGGCCCGCTTGAACAGATCGCGCACCCGGCTGGCACCCACCCCCACGAACAGCTCCACGAACTCCGAGGCCGCCATCGAGAAGAAGGGAACCCCGGCCTCACCGGCGATCGCCTTGGCCAGCAGGGTCTTGCCGGTGCCGGGCGGTCCCACCAGCAGCACCCCACGGGGGATCTTGGCGCCAAGGGCCGTGAAGCGCTCCGGCTGGCGCAGGAAGCTGACCACTTCCTGCAGTTCTTCCTTGGCCTCATTGATGCCGGCCACGTCCTCGAAGCGGACGCTGACCGAGCCCTCCGGCTGCAGGCGGGGCTGGCTGCGGCCGAACCCCATCGCCTTGCTGGCCACCTGGGAGGAGCGGCGCAGCAGCAGGGTGAGCCCACCCAGCAGCAGCACCACCAGCAGCACGTTCACCAGCAGTCCGGCGGTGGCGTCGTCCTGGCGGTCATCCCGGACGGTGAGCGGGACGCGGCTCTGCTCGGCGGTGCGCAGCAGCAGCGAATCGTTGGCGAAGACGGGCACCCGTGTGGTGCGGCCGTCCTTGAACTGCACCTGCACCTCCCGCTGCCGGGGCGAGAGCTCCAGTTCCTTGATCGTGCCCCCCTCGATCAGCTTCAGCAGCTCGCTGTAGGAGGGGGGCGGTTCCGACCGGCCCACAAGTCGGCCCATCAACCCTCCCTCCCGCGCCGTGCTGGACGGTGGAGTGGCCTCCGGCTGGGCCGGCGTCGCGGCCAGAAGGGCACGGGCACCCTCCGGCCAGAGAGGGAGCACCGGACGCGGGCTGCTCACAGGGTTCTGCTTCTGGAGCGAGCTTAGCGATTTGACGAAAGGCCTCACGACAGCGGAAGATCGTTGTTTGGCTGATCGTGCGGGATGGCTGTTCCCAAGAAGAAAACCTCCAAGGGCAAGCGCAATCAGCGCCATGCCCACTGGAAGGCGAAGGCAGGAGTGGCCGCCCGCAAGGCGATGTCGCTCGGTAAGGCCGTGCTGAGTGGCCGTGCCCAGGGCTTCGTGTATCCGATCGACGAATCCGAGGACGACAGCGAGAGCTGAGCACCGCTCAGATCGCTCAGGGCAGTGCTCAACGGGATCCTCCCGGCTTGATCAGGTTGAGTCGTGCGCCGGACCGCTCCAGATGCAGCGCCGCTGGCCATCGAGTCTGATCAAGGCCGTGGCGGCCGGCGATTCCTCCGCTTGACCCGCCAGCCCATCCTGATAGAGCTCAGGGGGCAGTGAAGTCAGAGTGGCCCGTACCATCGCCGCCACCTCCGAAGCCCGGAGGGCCTGCCCAGACGACCGGCGCTGGCGCGCCTCAGCCTGGAGCCGCCAGCGCAGCGGCAGGCTCCAGCGCACCGGTCTGAGCAACCAGAGCCCATCGAGCTGAGTCCAGAGCGGCTGGTAGTGCTGCAGGTTCCGATCCCAGCGGGGCAGCCAGGCCAGCTCCTCCGCGCTGAGCGGGTGGCTCCACTTCATCTGGGGCCTTGCCATCGCCGTGCGCAGGGCAGCCTCTCCCAGGGCCCGGCAGCCCACCAGCCAGCCCTCCAGCACCAGCACATCGACGGCTTCGAAGCGGCGCCAGCCGGCCCGATCCCCCTGACCTGCGAGCAGGCGTTTGTCGAAGCGGGGCAGCCGCAGCGGTTCGCCCGAGCGCCAGCGGCGCAGGCACTCCAGCAGCAGCGGCACGTCGTGGCTGCCGGGTGGAACGCGGCTCACCCCGAAGGGATTTCCCGCCAGCCGTTGCAGCCTCTGCTCGAACGGCAGGTAGGCGTCATCGATCGAGACCACCACCAGGCGCAGACCGAGGCTGGGGGCCAGCCGTTCCAGCTCCCGGCCCAGGGTGGTCTTGCCTGCGCCAACCGGCCCGTTCAGTCCGATCAGCCGCGGAGGCCGCCGGCCGGCGCCGCCACCGTCAGGCCAGGGGAGGCAGCTGCTGAGCAGAGGCAGGATCAGGCCCCAGAGCAGGCTGGGGTGGGGCGGGCCCTGCCAGGCCCCGAGCCGCTGACGCCACTCCTCCTCCCAGGCGAAGGGATCACTGACGCCACAGCGGGCCAGCAGCCGGCGGTGGGGTTCCGGCGGGAAGCACCAGGGCCGGTGAGGGGCGCTCAAGAGCCGAGCTTGAACCCTTCCAGCACCACGGCGTAGACCACCCCGATGCGCAGGTTGTCGCAGAGCACCCAGCCCAGGGAGGGTTCGCCCCGGACCCAGTGGCTGCGCAGGCGAGCCACCAGCTCCACCAGCACCACCACCAGCAGCACCATCAACGGGCGTGGACCCACCTGATAGAGCACAAAGGAGGTGACGTTGTTGCCGGCGAACAGTCCGAGCAGCAGGGCGAGCAAGGCCAGGCTGCGGTGGCGCCAACTGCCGCGCCATCCGGAGAGAGCCGTGCGGCCGCTGCTCTCCAGAGCCTGCTGCAGGCGGGTGGATTGCACGGGCAAGGGGCTCATGGCACGGGTGGCAACTGCTCCAGGTAGGAGAGCGTGATCAGGCCGCCGGCACAAGCTGGTCCCTGCAGCACCCTGGTGGGCGCCATGGGCTCGCCCAGGCCGTCGGTGAGGCTCGAGGCGGACCTGAACAGCGAGACCGAGGCCTGGCTGAAGGCGGCACTGAGGGTCACCAGGCAGCGCAGACCGGCTGCGGTGGCCGCGGCCAGGCCCGCCGGGGAATCCTCCAGGGCCACGGCCTGGCCGGGCTCCACTCCCAGGCGCTGGAGGGCCAGGACGTAGGCCTCGGGATCGGGCTTCTTGGCGGCCACGTCGTCCGCGCAGACGCGCAGCGGCAGCCACCGGCTCTGGTCGCTGAGCTGGTTCTCCAGCAGGGCGGCCACTGCTTCGCGACCGCTGGTGGTCACGATCGCCTGCTGAAGGCCGGCCGCCGCCGCCGCCTCGATCAGGCGTCGCACACCCGGACGCAGCTGAACCTCACCAGCCACCACCAGCTCGCGGTAGTGGACCTGCTTGGCCTGGTGCAGGGCGTCCAGCAGCGACCCCTCAGGCTCCTCGCCCTGCTGACGCCGAAGGAACCGGCGCAGACGTTCACGCCCGCCGCTGATCGCCAGCAGCCCGATGTAGGTGGAGCGGTCCCACCGCCAGGGCAGGCCATGCTCCGCGAAGGCCCGGTTGAAGGCGATCCGGTGACCGTCAAGTTCGGTTTCGGCCAGCGTGCCGTCCACGTCCCAGAGCAGGGCGCGCAGGGAACCCTGGGCGGCACGGACTTGCATCCGCCGAGGCTAGGAGCTGGAGGTGAGCCGATCAGAATGGATCCCAATCCCCGAGGTTCCCCTGTCCTTCACACCGCCCGAGCAGCGCTGGCAACTGCCCACCCCCCTGCCGCCCAGCCAGGACGACGTCCAGGCCAGGGGGATGGCGGCCCTCGAGCTGCCGCCGGAATTGCTGGCGGTGCTGCGCCGTCGGGGCTACGACAGCCCCGAGGCGATCAGGGACCTGCTGGAGCCCCCCGCCGCCCCCGATCCCCGGCTGCACTTCGCCGATCTGGACGTGGCGGTGCGGCGGCTCGTGCGGGCCTGTGCCGAAGCTGAGACGGTCGCGATCTGCGGCGACTACGACGCCGACGGCATGACCAGCACGGCCCTGCTGGTGGGGGTGCTGGAGCGGCTGGGAGCCCGGCCGCAGGCCGCCATCCCCAGTCGCCAGGAGGAGGGCTACGGCCTCAACACCGGCATGGTCGAACGCCTCCAGGACGAGGGGGTGGGCCTCCTGGTCACGGTCGACAACGGCATTGCCGCCCGGGAAGCCCTGGATCGGGCCCGCGATCTGGGGATGGAGGTGATCCTCACCGATCACCACAGCCTGCCCGCGGAGTCACCGCCCTACCTGGCCCTGCTCCATCCGGCCTGCACTCCCCAGGGCTCCCCCTACCGGGGCCTGGCGGGGGTCGGGCTGGCCTACCTGCTGGCGATGACGCTGGCCACCGAGCTGGGCCGCGCCGATGCCACCGCCATGGCTCTGGATCTGTTCTGCATCGGCACAGTGGCCGACATGGCCCCCCTGCTGGGGGTGAACCGGCGCTGGCTGCGCGATGGCCTCCGGCAGCTGCACGCGTCGCCCCTGCCCGGCCTGCAGGCGCTGCAGAGACTGGCGGGCCTGGGGGATGGCCCCCTCGATGCCACGGCGGTGGCCTTCAAACTGGCCCCGCGCATCAACGCCGTGGGGCGGCTGGGGGATCCCGCTCTGGTGGTGGATCTGCTCACCACCGGTGACCGCGACCGCGCCATGGCCCTGGCCCAGGACTGCGAGGCCCTCAACCGTCAGCGTCGAGAGCTCTGTGAGGCGATCGAGGCGGAGGCGGTGGCCCTGGTGGAAGCCGATGGGCCCGAGCCCAGCCCCTTTGTGCTGCTCGCTCAGACCCACTGGCATCACGGAGTGATCGGCATCGTGGCCGCCAGGCTGGTGGAGCGCTATGGCCTGCCCGTGGCCCTGCTGGCCGGCGAGGGGGGAGGAAAACTGCGGGCGTCGGTGCGGGCGCCCAGGGGATTTGCGGTCGATCAGGCCCTGAACCATTGCAGCGCCCTGCTGGAGCGCCATGGCGGCCATCCCGCCGCCGGCGGCTTCACCGTGAAGGCGGAACGGCTGGCCGATCTGCATGAGCGGCTCAACGGACTGGCGGCCAGCTGGCTGGGCGACCGGGGCAGTGGCTCGCCGGTGGAGCCGGAGGCCTGCCTGGCCCTGGATCGCATCGGCCGTGGCTTCTGGCGCGACCTGCAGCGGCTGGAGCCCCTCGGGGCGGGGCTGCCGGCGCCGGTGTTCTGGAGCAGCGCCTGCCGGGTGATCAGCCAGCGGCTGCTGCGGGGCGGCCACCTTCAGCTGGAGCTCGAGCAGCAGGGCCGTCGCGTGCGCGCGATCGCCTGGCGCTGGCAGGGGGAAGGCACCGTGCCGGAGCTGGTGGATGTGGCCTTCCGCCTGCGCAGCGACAGCTGGCAGGGGGAGGAGCGCCTGCAGCTGGAACTGGTGGGGTTGCGCGGCAGTGGCGGCGGAGATGTGCTGCTCAGACGGCGCCAGCGCTCGTACTGGTGCCGGCGTCAAGGGGATGGCGTGCTGATCCGCAACGAAGAAGGCCGGGAACTCCAGGTGGAGCTCCCGGCACTGGATCAGCCGGCCTACCTGCGCGCCCTCATCGACGAGGCCGCCCTGGCGCTGGGGCTTCAGGCCTGAACCCGATCAGAGGGCGCCGCGCTTGTAGAAGAGGATGAAGATCACGGCTGGGCCGGCCAGGGTGATCAGGGCCAGCGCCATGAAATTGGCGATCAGATGGAAATCGATTCCCATGGATGCGGCGCTCGGATAAAGACAGTCCGGTAGGCAGCGTACGGGTCGCGGAGGCCCCAGCCAAGACCGTTCCCATGCCACTGTGACGCCTTGTCACAGCTGCAGGAGCCGATCGATGGGCGCCGGACCCCACTGGAGCTGCATCAGCGGCTGCGGCGCCTGCTGCCGCCTGGACCCGGAGCAACGGGGCGAAGCTCTCGAGGCCCTCAGTGAGGAGCAGCGCCGGTTCTACCTCTCGATGGTGGGGGCGGACGGCTGGTGCCGCCACTTCAACACGGGCTCGAGAACCTGCCGCATCTACGCCGATCGGCCCGAGTTCTGCCGGGTGGGCGCCCTCGCCCAGCTGTTCGCCGTACCGCCCGACCAGGGCGAGGCTTTCGCGATCGCCTGCTGCCGGCAGCAGATCCGGGAGGAGTATGGAGGGCGCTCGCTCGTGATGCGTCGCTTCGAGCGCTCCACCCGTCAGGCTGGTGGCCAACCTGCGCGCCCAGCCCCCAGCGAGCACCGCAACCAGCCATGAGCGACCCCGTCGATCCGGATCCCGGCCTGAATCACGAGGCCGGCACCAGCAGCGAGTCCAGTTCGAGCACGGGCCCCGAGACCGGGGCAGGCTCCGAGCCGGAAACCCCCGAGTCGTCGGATTTTGTGGCCGTGGCCGTCACCACGTTCACCACGGTCTTTCTCGCCGAGCTGGGCGACAAGACCCAGCTGGCGGCTCTGCTGCTCTCCGCTGAATCCGGACAGCCCGGCGTGGTGTTCGTCGGGGCCGCCCTGGCCCTGATCTGCTCCAGCCTGGTGGGGGTCCTGCTGGGGCGCTGGCTGGCTGCGGTGCTGCCGGCCCAGCGTCTGGAGCGGATCGCCGGCGTCCTGATGGTGTCCCTCGGCCTCTGGCTGGGAGGCCAGGCCGGCCTCGGCCTGCTCCAGCCCGTCCTCGACTTCCCCAATCCCTGAGCCCCCGGCGCCGTCATGCAGCTCCCGCTCCTGGCCTCCACCTTCCTGACCGTGTTCGTGGCCGAGCTGGGTGACAAGACCCAGCTCACGATCGTGACCATCAGCGGCACCTCCAGCAACACCCTGGCGGTGTTCCTGGGCAGTGCCGGCGCGCTGGTGCTCGCCAGCCTGCTCGGGGCCCTGGCGGGCGGCTCTCTCTCCAGCCTGATCCCCACCGATGCCCTGCAGCTGGCCGCCTCCCTGGGCTTCCTGGTGATCGGCCTGAGGCTGATCCTGCGCTCCGGAACCGACGCTCCGTAAAGTTGACCCCGGAGACATCGATGCCCCGGGGCTTCGCTGCACGCCCCTGCCGGCATCATGCCGCGCGCCTCACCTCCAACTCCGCCCTGACGTTTCGATGAAGTTCACGGTCGCCCACCTGCTCGACCAGCTCCCAGCCGCCGACGCCCTGCCGGTGGCCAAGCTCGAGAAGGCACTGGGCCTGAGCCTCAAGCCGGACAAGTCCCAGCTGCGCATCGCCCTGGAGGGTCTGAGCCGGCTGGGGGTGCTGGTGGAAACCGAGGACGGCATCCAGCGGCGCCAGGACGACACCCTGATCGAGGCGCGCCTGCGCTGCTCCAGCAAGGGCTTCTGCTTCGCCCTGCGCGAGGACGGCGGTGAGGACATCTACATCCGCGATCACCAGCTCAACCATGCCTGGAACGGTGACCGGGTGCTGGTGCGCATCACCCGGGAGGGGGGCCGCCGCCGCTCGCCGGAGGGTGGCGTCCAGTGCATCCTCGAGCGCGCCACCACCCACCTGCTCGCCCAGGTGGAGCAGCAGGACGACCGGATCCTGGCCGTGCCCCTCGACGACCGGCTGCTGACCTCGGTGGAGCTGCCGGCCTCCGATGCCGGTTATCTGGACCCCGAGAAGCAGTCGGTGGTGGAGGTGCTGCTCGACCGCTATCCGGTGGCTCAGTTCCCGCCCCTGGGCCACGTGGAGCGGCGCCTGCCGATCAACGGCGGTGAGGAGGCCGATCTGGATCTGCTGCTCACCAAGCACGGTCTGCGCCAGAGGGCGGCGGCTCCGCGCTCCAGCCTGAAGGCCCCCGTAGAGAAGGACCGCACCGACCTGACAGCCCTGCCGACCCTGGTGCTGAGTGGCTGGAGTGGCGCCGACGCCCCGATCCTGCCCGCCATCTCCCTGGAGGACGGCGATGAGGGCCCGCGCCTGTGGATCCATGTGCCGGCCGTGGCGGAACGCTTCACCCCCGGTGGCAGCCTCGATCTCTGGTTGCGGGAGCAGGGGGAGTCGATCTGTCTGGGTCGTCGCTGGCTGCCCCTGCTCAGCCAGGCCCTGAGCAGGGCCGCGGCCTTCAAGCCCGGGGAAACCCAGGCCGCCGTCTCGGTGGGGCTGCGCTGCAACCCGGAGGGTGAGCTGATCGACTACCGCTTTGCCCTCAGCAGCATCCAGCTGGACGCTGTTGTCGATGGCGGCGCTCTGCAGGCCCTGGCGGAGCGCAAGCCCAAGGCACGCACCATCCCGGCGGCCCTCAAACCGATCAAGGATCAGCTGCCTCTGCTGGAGCGGCTGCTGGAGATCACGGCCCTGCTGAGGCAGCGCCGGCTGGAGCGCGGCTCCCTGGAACTGGATCTTCCCCGCCCCAGCCTCGACTCCCTCGCAGACCTCTGCGTCCCGGCTCCTGAGGAGCGCCGCCAGGGCTGGATGGTGCAGCTTCCCGAGCACCATCCCACCGCCCTGCTGCGGGAGCTGCTGATCCTCGCGAACCGTGCCCTCGGCGCCCATCTCTCCGCCCTGGGGCTGCCAGCCCTGTTTGCGGTGAACCCTCCGGCCGATGGCAGCGAGATCAATGAAGTGGCCAAGGCGGCCCTGGGGCTCGATATCCCGGTGGAGCTCAGCGACGACGGCAACGCCCCCGCCCCGGGCGACCTGGCGGCCACCTTTGCGGCCACCGACCGCAGCCGCGTGCTCCAGCGCCAGCTCAGCGAGGTGATCCCTCCGGTCCAGCTGAGCACCAGCGCCGAGGCCCACGTGCTGGCCGCCGAACCGGCGGCTTACGCCCCCTGGTGCCTGCCCTCGCTTCACTACGCCGATCTCTGGAATCAGCAGCTGCTGGTTCTGCTGCTCACCGAGGGCAAGGACCGCCCCAGCGTTCGCCACAAGACCCGTGTCGACCTGGCGAGCGCCAGCTGCCACGGCACGATCGACTGGCCTCTGCTCACCCCCACCCAGCTCGCCGAACTGCATCAGGCACGCAGCGATTCGATGCTGCAGCGGCTGAGCGGCCGTGCCCGCTTCGCCGCCGAGGTGGAGGCCGACCTGCTGGCCATGGCCCAGGCCCGGGCCGCCGAACCCCTGGTGGGTCAGACCCTCACCGGTGTGATCAGCGGCGTGCAGAGCTACGGGTTCTTCGTGGAGATCCCCCCCTCCCAGGTGGAGGGACTGGTGCACGTCAGTTCCCTCAAGGACGACTGGTACGAATACCGCTCACGCCAGAACCGCCTGGTGGGCCGGAAGAACCGCCGCACCTACATGCTCGGGGATCAGGTGGAGGTGCAGATCCAGAACGTCGATGCCCTGCGCCATCAGATCGATCTGGCCGTGCTGCTGCCCGAGGGCGACGAGGAGAGCGGCGAAGACGGGGAGGACTGAGCGGTGGATCCGGTGGTTCTGGCGGTGACGGGTGCCTCCGCCATGCCGCTGGCGGAGCGGGGCCTGCAGTTGCTGCTGGAGGCCGGTGAAACGGTCGAGCTGGTGGCCAGCCGCGGTGCCCTCGGGGTCTGGCTGGCGGAGCAGGGGGTGCGCATTCCCGCCGAACCCGACCTCCAGACCCGCTTCTGGCGGGAGCGCACGGGCGTGACCACGGGCCACTTGCGCTGTCACCGCTGGAACGATCAGGCGGCGGCGATCGCCAGTGGCAGCTTTCGAACCCGCGGCATGGTGATCCTGCCGGCCAGCATGGGAACGGTGGGGCGGATCGCCAGTGGGGTGGCCCTCGATCTGGTGGAGCGGGTGGCCGATGTGCACCTCAAGGAAGGACGGCCCCTGGTGATCGCCCCCCGGGAAATGCCCTGGAGCCTGGTTCATCTGCGTAACCTGACAACCCTGGCGGAGGCGGGTGCGCGCATCGCCCCACCGATTCCGGCCTGGTATCACCGCCCCACCAGCCTGGAGGAGATGGTCGACTTTCTGGTGATCCGGGTGTTCGATGGCCTCGGCTATGACCTCGGCAGCCTGCGCCGCTGGGAGGGCCCGGTGGCCACCGCGGCCAGCCTCTGAGCCCCGCCCGCCGGTCTCTCCCGGACTGATCCCCTCCGTGCTGCAACGCCTCCTGCTCCTGCCTCTGCTGGCCCCGCTGCTGGCCGTGCTGCTGGTGGCGGCCCTGAACCCCACCCCCGCCAGTCGTCTGCGGCTGCTGATCTGGACCTCCCCGGCCCTGCCGATCGGGGTCTGGATGGCGCTGGCGGCCAGCGGCGGGGCCGCTCTCAGCGCCGGCCTCACGGC
>NZ_JAYGIA010000022.1:0-24282 GCF_034931165.1 Synechococcus sp. BA-124 BA4
GGGTCAAGGTGCACCTGTGCGTGCTGACCCTGGGCTACTCGCGGCGGCTGGTGGTGCGGGCCTACCGGCATGAGCGCCAGGCCAACTGGTTACTCACCATGGAGGAGGCCTTCCGCCACTGGCGGGGCGTGCCGGCCGAGGTGTTGTTCGACAACGCCCGTGCCCTGGTCAAGGAGCACGATCCGTCTCGCCAGGTGCTGGTGTTCAACGAACGGCTCGATGCCTTTGCCCGCTACTGGGGATTCCTTCCCAAAGCCTGTCGGCCCTATCGGGCCAGGACCAAGGGGAAGGACGAGCGCGGCGTCGGCTACGTCAAGACGAATGCGGTGGCCGGCCGGGAGTTCGCCAGCTGGCAGGCGCTGGAAGCGCACCTGGAGCACTGGAGCCGGGAGGTGGCCGATGTTCGCATCCACGGAACGACCGGTGAACAGCCGGTGGTGCGTTTCCAGCGGGAGGAGGCAACTGCCCTGCAGCCGTTGCCCCATAAGCCGTCGTTCCTGGCGGAGCGGGAGCTGGTGCGGGTGGTCCACAACGACGCCTGCGTCGAGGTGGAGGGCAACTGGTACAGCGTGCCCTGGGCACTGCTCAAGCAGCGGGTGAGTGTTCTGCTGCGGGATCAGCAAGTGCTGATCCGCTATGGCGGCCGTGTCGTCGCTCGACATGAGCGCGTGGTGGCCAATCGGCGCCATCGCTCCGTGCTGCGGGGGCACTGGGATGGCCTGGTGCCAGCGCCGCAGCAGGACTTGGCCGAACGGTCACTGCCCTCAGCCGATGGCGCCAGCTGCGTTGGGTCCGCCTCAGCCGCGTCCCCGCCCTGTGGGAGCGGAACGCGGCGGCGGACCGGCGTGATGCGCAGCTCAGAACTGGCCCGCTCACTGGCGGTCTATGCCGCCGAGGTGGGCGAGGAGGTGGCGGCATGAGCCTCGCCAAAACTGGTCAACCAAATCGTCGCCTGCAGCCGATGGCCACGATGCCGCCTGTCCCCATCGAGGATCTCGACGACATGCTCAGCCGCCTGCGACTGACTGCGATTAGGGATCAGCTCGACAACCTGCTTGAGGAAGCGGCCCGCAAGGAGCTGAACCTGCGTGAGGCGTTGACCTGGCTGTGTGCGGCGGAGATCGCCCGCAAGGACCAGCGGCGCATCGCGATGGCGATGAGCATCGCCAAGTTCCCGTTCGTGCGGACCCTGGAAGGGTTCGAGTACGAGGCCCAGCCCTCTCTCGATCCGGGCCAGATCCGGGAACTTGCCACCTGTCGCTGGGTGGCGAACGGCGACACCCTGCTGCTGCTCGGTCCGCCTGGAGTAGGCAAGACCCACCTGGCGGTCGCTCTGGGCCGAGAGGCGGTGAGCAAGGGCTACACCGTTCAGTACGTCTCGGCGATGGAGCTGATCTCCACCCTGGCCCGGGCCCACAACCAGACGGCGCTGGAGAGCCGGCTGAGCCAGTACGGCAAGAGCAAGCTGCTGATCATTGACGAGCTGGGCTACCTGCCGCTGGAGCCCGATGCGGCACACCTGTTCTTCCAACTGATTTCCCGCCGCTACGAGCGCGGCAGCGTCCTGATCACCTCCAACCGCCCCGTCATGGAATGGGGCGAGGTGTTTGGCGATCAGGTCGTTGCCACCGCGATCCTCGATCGGCTGTTGCACCACAGCCATGTGCTCACCGTTCGGGGCGACAGCTACCGCCTGCGCGAGAAGCGCCGCTCCGGTCTGATCAAGAGCAGCAGTGCGGTGAGCACCGTCCCCTCCACTGGGGACGGAGGGGGCCCATAAGCATCCCGTTCCTCCCGATCAACCCCCATCCACATACCCAACGACTGATGAGCAAGACCTACCGGCGCCGGCTACGGCGTCAACAAGCCGGGGTTCAAGCCCCACAGGGTGGGCCAGATTTCGTGTCGCCGGAGGACCAATTCCGGATGTCGCTTGACAGGCGCACCGACTTCCGCAGTGTGCAAACCAGCTATAAGCACCGCGAAGCAGGCTGTGTGTTCTGCGCGATGGAGAGCAGCGGCCGGGTGCTGCTGGAGAACGAGGGGCACAGCCTGGTGATCCCGCGTCGTCATGGGGCCGACGGGCTGGAGCTGCACCAGCCGGAGTGGAGCGCCGTGGTGGAGCTGCTGAAGCTGCGGCGGGAGCAGCTCAGTGCCCAGGACGCCACGATCAGCGGCTGGGCTGGTTCGCTCGACGCAAGAGGGGGGCTGAACTCAGGCGAGGCGGCGGGGCAGACGGTGTTTCATGCGCAATGGCATCTGATCCCACGGCGAGGGGGGGACTGTGAGCAGCCGAGGGGTGGAGTGCGAGGGGTGATCCCGTCGAGACAGGCCTACTGAAGACAGCCAGCCCCACCTCAGCTACAACGAGGCAACTACTGGCCGGATCCGTGCCCTCCTACTGGTGGGTCAACCACAAACAGACCTACCGGCAGGAGACCGACGGCGGCTACATCTGGTCGCCGAAGGCCAATGCCAACGGCGCCCGCAATGTGAGCTACGACAACCTCAGCCGCTGCCAGCGGGGGGATGTGGTGTTCAGCTATGCCAATGGGCGGATCAGCCAGCTGGGCCTGGTGGAAACGGCGGCGGTCACGGCACCCAAGCCGCCGGAGTTCGGCTCAGCGGGGGAGAACTGGAGCCAGGAGGGCTGGCTGGTGCGGGTGAACTGGCAGCCGCTGCGCCAGGCCCTGGTGCCGCAGACGTTCTTTGAGCTGCTGCAACCGCTGCTGCCCGAACGCCATAGCCCGATTAGCACCAGCACGGGCCGGGGCAACCAGGGGGTGTACCTGGCAGGGCTGAGCGAAACCTTGGGGCTGTTGCTGCTGAAGCTGATCGAAGAACACGCCGATGCAGCGGTGCGGGTGCACCTGGTGGTGCTGGCGGAAGAGGGCGACTACACCGCTGCCCTGCTCGATGACATGCAGCGGCTGCGGGAGGTGCCGAGCAGCACCGAGCGCGATGCGCTCACCAAGGCGCGGCTGGGGCAGGGCCTGTTTCGGCATCGGGTGGCGGAGCTGGAGCCGGCCTGCCGGGTCACGGGGCTGGAGCGGCAACAGTTCCTGGTGGCGAGCCACATCAAGCCCTGGCGCGACTGCAACAACCGCGAGCGGCTGAGCGGTGCCAACGGCCTGCTGCTCTCCCCCCATGTAGACAAACTGTTCGACCGCCACTGGATCAGCTTTGATGCCGGCGGAGAGCTGATCTGTGAGAACGGGGCGGCACGCGATGCGTTGCGCTGTTGGGGGATCGATGGCGCCAACCTGATCCGGCCATTCAGCCGCGACCAGGAGCAGTTTCTCAGGGCCCATCGGGAAGCACTGAGGCGCTGAGCTACACAGGATCACCAGGCAGGAAGCGCTGGATGAACACCGCCATCGGCATGGGCCCGCAGCGGGGATTCCAGCTGTCCCCGCCGGGGATCCGTCGCCAGCCCTGAATCTGTAGGTGGAGGGCTGCGTCGGAGACGAGCTGCACCAGGTAGCGGTACTCGGCATCTGCCGTCTGCTCGGGGCTCTGGATTGGCTCCGCACTGGGCTGTGTGCTCAGGAAGGCGACAAGAAATGAGGCGGGCTCGATGCTTTCACGCGAGGCCTCGGCAAAGCGCCAGGCTGCACCAGTTGGGTAGCCGTCGTGGTGGAGGTAAAGATGGCACTGCGGGGTGCTGGGAAAGCCAAAGAAGGAATAGACGGCGCGGGTAGCCAAGGAGGTGGAGCGGACGCCTATGCCAGTGCCACCGGCGTATCAAACCCAATTTCTCCCACACGCGCCGCCGGAAACCCATTCACTCCTTCCACACCTCTGCACCCAACGGCAGCTCGTTCAGCTCCGCCCGCGCTTCGCGCCAAGTGGGATAGTGATCCTGAAGGATGGCAATGAAACGTTCGTTATGCGTTGGCTCAAGCAAATGGGCCAATTCATGGACGACAACATACTCCAGCAAATCTTTCGGCTTCTTCACCAATTCAGTATTAAGACGAATGTGGCCAGCGCCATGATTACAACTCCCCCATTTGGTCTTCATACGCTGCAGAAAATAATTTGCAACTGACACGTTCAACCTTATCTCCCACTTCCGGATCAGAGGAGGCACAACATCATGAAGCAACCCCTTATGCCATTCATGAAGAACTTCGGCTCGCTTGACCGCATCGCTACCTGGGCGCACTGTGAGCAGAATGCGCTTATGGTCTAGCGAAACACAAGGCTTGGCATCGCGATAGGCAACCGATAACAGATGCCGCCGCCCCCAAAGAACATGGCTCTCACGCTCGATGAATTGGCGTGGTGTCTCTCTGGCCTGTGTGCGGAGTTTCTCCTGCTGCTGGCGAATCCAAGCAAGCCGGGAGATGGCATACGCGCGTGCAACATCCAGCCGCGTGGCACTCGGAGCAGCCAGGGTGACCCGCCCATCGGGCGGATGAACGGAGAGATGGACGTTCTTGATGGCCTTTCTGGTGACCAGAACACCAAGATCACCTATCTGAATCGTTTCGTTCATCCGTAGCCAGGTTGGTTCTTGATGATTTCGAAAACTGCCAACGTGGCTTTCCGATCCCTTGCAAGGATCGGAAATAGGGCATTCAGCACCTGCTTCTCCCGTGTGTCATCGCCCTTCCAGCCCGCAGGTGCATGCTCACGCATGGCTTGATCGATACGAAGAGCAAGTTCAGCGCGTTCCTCTTGCTGTTGTGTACGCTCCTCAGCTTGCTGAGATTCAATTCCACCAAGAAGATCTAGCAGGTTGTTGTAGATCACGATGGCCTCCCTGTTGCCGTGGAGGCTGGCGGGCACACCGGCAACTCGATCCCTGTTGGCCAATCGCTTTACAAGATCCTCCGCCTGAACCAAAAAGGCGTCGTAGGCCAAGGTGTCGGCACGGTTCTGTTGGATAAGATCCTCAAGCAGTTGCGACATCTCGGCGTAGAAGCGCGGATCGGTGAGCTGGTCGCGGATGATCGTTTGCCGAACATTGTTGATGATGCCTTCAGCGATAGCGTTGCTTGATAGCTTGCCTTTGGCATTGAGCTTACGGGCGATCGCATCGTGGATGCCGGTCTCGATGATCAGCTCTGTGAGTGAGAGTGAGCCGAGGTTCCCCAAGCTCACCGCAGGATCGGCCTGAACATAGGTGTTGAGCAATCGCCGCATATCAGCCTCAAAAGGCTTGATGTCCAGCTCTTCGCCTGAGTGCTTTTTCATGGCAGCTCGGATTTCCCCATAAAAGGCCACCTCCTGCTGCAAGGCAATGGCTTGGTCCTGTGTGTAGCCGGCTTCGATGAGATCTTGGGCGATGTCAGCAAAAGCACGTACGAAACTGGCCACAGACTTATAAAACGAGATGCGCAGGGGCTCCGTTGCCAGCAGAGCCAGTGGATCGTCCCCATCGCCGCAGAAGTAGTACAGGTAGTGCTCAATCTCCCGGGGCAAAGGCACAGGCTCGCAGAGATAGAGGAGCGCCTCTCGGGCGGCATCGAGCTGCTTCCTACCTTCCGTGAGCCAGTTTTTCAGCTCGACGTTGTTGGTGCCCCCGCTGCCCTCATCGATATCGAGTTCATCGGAGCTGTAGACCGAAATGGCTTCCTGAACGTCAGCATAGAGCTTCTTAAAATCCACGATGTGGCCATAGACCTTGTCATCGCCGTCGAGGCGGTTGGTGCGACAGATTGCCTGAAAGAGGTTATGATCATGCAGCTCGTTGTCCAGATAAACGTAGGTGCAGCTCGGAGCATCAAATCCCGTGAGCAACTTGCTCACTACAATCAGCAGCTTGAGATTGGCTGGCTCTTCGATGAAGCGGCGTTTTACCACATCTTCGTAGGCCTTAGTGGATTGGCTGTGCTTGAGAATATGCTTGGTATAGGTATCGAATTTATAGCGTTCATCGCTGTTGGCCGGCTCGCGGGAGATGGCGTTATGGTTCGGCTCAAAAGACGTGATCACACCGCAATACTCGCCAAATGGCTTGGCTTGAAAGATGCGGAAGTAGTGGCAAGCGTCGTAGATGCTCGCGGCCACGAGGATGGCGGTGCCCCGGTCGTTGTTGAGGCGAGGCTTGGTGTCGAAATCATGGATGATGCTCGCGGCGATTCGTGCCTTGCGCTCTTCGGCGCTCATCAGCTCCTCCATGGTGGCCCAACGCTTGCGGATGATGGCCTTCTGGAAGTTGTTCAGCGATTGTGTTTTCTGCTCAAAAAAAGCTTCGATATCCTGCGGTGACGTGAGACGTTGGGGCACGTCTCGGGGTTCATACCGCAGGTCGAGCACCACCTTGTCGGCTACGGCCTCATGGAACTTGTAGGTGTGGATGTAGGTACCGAAAAGGTCCTGCGTGCGCAGCCGAGCCGCATCCCTCTTGAGCAGTGGCGTGCCGGTGAAGCCAATAAACAGGGAATCCGCCATCCATCGCTTCATCTGCCTGTTCATGTCGCCACCCTGGCTACGATGGCATTCATCCACGAACACATAGAAACGGCCACGGACCGGTGGAGGCGGACCCTTGAGGTCGGCTGGATCGAACTTATGCAGCAAGGCACAGAGCACTCGGGGAGTGGTGGCGCCGAGTTTGGCCACCAACTCGTCCCGCCGAGTGACACGGGGCGAAGGTGAGCTCTCGCCGATCACCCCGGCGTTCTTCATCACCCCTTCGATCTGCTTGTCGAGCTCGTCGCGATCTGTGACCACGAGGATGCGGGCTTCGGAATCGTTCTCCAGCAGCCATTTGGCAAGCAGCACCATCAGAATGCTCTTGCCGCTGCCCTGGGTGTGCCAGATCACACCACCTTGACGGCTGCGGATGCGTTCTTGGGCAGCTTTCACGCCCGCAAACTGATGCGGACGAGGCACCTTCTTGATGCCATTGTCGAAGAGGATGAAGTTGCGAATCAGATCAAGCAGACGAGCCTTAAAGCACATTTCAGCGAGCGGCCGATCCAAAAGCGCACCGGGGGTAAGTGCGCCAATAGGCTGGCTAGGGCAAGTTGCCTTCCACTGCACGAAGAACTCCTCGCGGGTGGTTACAGTGCCATAGCGCAGCCCTTGGGAATCACTGCCCGCGAAAAGAAGCTGAACGGTGGTGAAGAACGCCTGATTGAAGATCTCGTCTTGGTTGCTGATCAGCTGGCGCACGCTGTCACCGATCTCCACCGAGCTGCGCTTGAGCTCAATCACGCCCACAGCGATGCCGTTGAGGTAGATCACCAGGTCAGGTCGACGCTCATGGCCACCGCGGAGGGTCACTTCTTCGGCAAGGGCGAAATGGTTGGCCTCCGGGTGCTGCCAATCCACCAGATGAACCTGATCGTTGGGCGCTCCTGCGGTAATCTGCACCGAAGCCCCATAGCGCAGCAGCTGGTAGGTGCGCATGTTGGCTTGATAGAGCGTGTTGCCGGTGGCATCGGCAGCGGCCATAAGCTTCTGAAGCGCCGCTGTGACGTGGGCTTCGCTGTAGCCCCGCTCAAGCAGGTTCGAGCGCAGCAGGTGGGCCTCGATGCAGCGGTTGTTTTCCCGTTTGCTCCAATCGCCCAGGAAGTCATAGCCGAGGCTGTCTGATCGATCCCTGTCCGTGAACAGGGCGATGACGCGATTTTGCGTCCTGCGTTCGGGGCGTGGGGATTCAGGCACGACAGCGGGAAGGATCAGGCAATTTTCTGGATCACGGCCCGCTGGAACCAGGCTGGAATCCGGTCTGTTTTCAACTCCAGCAACTGGCCGTCCGTCACTTATGCCAGCCAAGCTAGCCGAGGATTGGAGCTGTCGGTTGAGTTGTCGAAGATGTAGGCCCGGCTACTGTGATTGATCGCCTCGAGCAGCAGTTCCAGCGATCGGTGGTAGCGGCTGATGATCTTGTCTTCCGGCACGGGGTGTCCGCCCAGTCCAACGCGATTGCGGACCCGCGAAACATTGATCTCCGGATCATCCGTGGCCACGTAGTAGAGATAGGTGCGATAGCCGAGCTATTGCACCTGTGCCAGCAGCTCCACCTTGCCGGGATGGGACATGACGCTTTCAAACGTGAAGCTGACCCAGCGCTCCAGTAAATGCCGCCGCAGAACATCCACCGCCACAGAAGCGAAATAGGCATTGACCTCCACGCCTGCAAAATCCAATCGTCGATCGGAGAACCTCAACTGGGTTGCCGGTTCCTCCAGGTCTGCGGATCTCAACAACGGCGAAGCCGTGAACGCTGGCAGAAGGGCATCCGCCGTGGTGTCGACACCGAAAGCGGCCAGATCGAGATACCCGCATTGCCGGATACCCGCTTCGATATCATCGGGGTTGAGGTACACCCCTAGAAGTGGCGCAGGAAGCACCTATTTCAGAACACTTTTGCCCGAGCCGTTGGGACCTGCGAACAAACGCAGCCTTGGTGGTTCTGCGATCACCGAATGATGAAGGTGGTGCCGGGGGTGAATGGGGTGGGCGGTTCCAGCTGCTTGATCCGCTGCTTCCGGCCGTTGGGGGAGACCCTCACGACGAATCCGCCTTCGCTTTGCAGCACGCTTTGCCCGGAGGCCAGCACCTGGGCACGGGCAGAGGCGAAGGCCTCACCGGACGCTTGGGGGAACTGGCGTTCGAGCTCTTGAAGGTTGCGTTCTTGGTCGGACATTGCAAAGGCTCGCCATGGGCAGTTTAGCGGCGAAGGACAGCAATTAGGCCAGTAGCGTACTGCGCTTGAGAAGCTCCTGCATCAGGGCCAGCCTGAGAGCACGTGACTATTCACAGTGCTGCACCACGAGCGGCGGCTCTCTATCAATCTCCGCCGAGAAAACCGAGAAGGAAAATGGAGTGTCTTTAGGGTTCTCAAGTGAAACAAAGCATATAGACCGAACCTTAGACCGAACGCCTCGTGAATTCGGCATGCCAATCCAATAAGTTATCGATATCAGAAGCAAGTTCTTCAGGAGAGGGCAGCTCCACAGGCGCCTCAGAAGATTGACTGTGCTCATAGCAAGAATACTTGGTCATTAATGCATCGACTAGGTCACAGTCCTCGACTCGGATCTTGGCTAGCTGATGGATCTTGCCCTGAGTATTGACAGCACGTCGATGCCGTTGTACTACATCGGCAAGGAAAACTAACTCGACGATGCGTTCGGTCAAGATTCGGAAATCACTGCATATAGCCTTGGCCAGCGGATAATAGGCCTCAACACCTTCTGTGCCTAGCGATGCGCGAGCCCTTGCAAGCCTATCGTTTTTGAGATGATTCAATGCCCTTTCAGGCCGTTTCCCAAAGAGTGGCACCTCTCCAGGCTCACCTGTTCCCCAGAACTCTCGGCGAATAAAGACATCATGTAGATTTACGGCCTTGTCTGAAATGATTCCAAGAAAACTGAGCCGATGGGTGAATACAATCACTTGACGCGCCTCACTAATTGCGATCAAGCGATCGATAACACGCTCCTCCCAGCCCTGATCAAGAGATGAGATTGGATCATCAAAGATGAAGGGACTGGAGAAAGGCCTACCTGCAACATCGGCCAGGAAGGCAGCCAACGAGACAATTCGGCGCTCACCCTCGCTGAGAATATCGGAAATGAGAGCACCTTCTACAACAGCATTTCTCAAGCGGATTCTATGCTTTACCCTGCCACGCTCAGCCCTAGTTCTGGCCAACTCCACTTTCAGATTGCTCGCACCAAGCAGCCGTAACTCATGATTGAAACGCTGGACATATGCATCGGTAACGAGCGCCTGGGAAAGCTCACTAGCCTTTCTAGAAATCCCCGTTGTGATGGTTTGACGTCTCCAGGTTTGATACTCCTGGATCCGATTCAAGCGGGCCAATTCTTCTCTGATGGCTGCCACCTGCTCTGAAACCCAGCGCTTGGCAAGCAGTTCCTTGCTTCGAGTCTGTGCGGCCTGCCGTGCTGCAGGATCCGACGATTCCAGCAACGATATCGCCGCTGCCTCAGCATCAGATGCGAGTTGACGTAGTAAGCCAAGAAGTTCCCCAACTCCTGCGCTTGGCTGAGCGTCAGTTTGCAGATCAATCCCATTCCGTAGCGGCTCGAGGAATGTCTCCAGCTCCACCCAAACAGAATCAAGAAGTGTTGCTTGATCCTCAGTTAGCTCCGCCGCTTGCACTGCAGTTTGCAGGATTTCACTTGTTGGCCTAGTTTTGATGTCTGCAATGTGCATCACCAATGCAGCTTCTGCATCTGCAGCTTCTGTTTCAATACGACCAGTAACGTATCTATCAAAACTGGATAGGCGCTCTCTTGCTGGAGCATCCAACTCTTGATGGCAGAGCACGCAACGCGCACCCTCTTCAAGGAAAGGAAACTCACCATCCGGATACGCCTCGGCAATCGAAAACTCGCGGGCAGCCGTCCAAAGTGCTCTCCAGGTATCGCTACCAACTCCATTGACATCGGATGCAGACTGGAGAGCATTGGCGGCCTCTGTGGCAATACGGCGTTTCTCAACAGCTCCACGAATTAGAGCCCGTGTACCTTCGAGACCAGCTCCCGTCACTTGATCCAGTGCCTGGACAAGCGTGGTGGCAAGTAAATCGAGTTGCTGCTTCACCCCTTGGCGGCGCTGTGCTGCAGATGCAGGATCAGTTACAGAAAGTGTTGCGGTCAACTGGTCCAACTCTGTTGCATCTTGATCAGTCCACAAGGTCAGCGAAGCGAGCTGCTCTTCTGTCCAATCGTGCCGAAGAGACCCATAGCTCGATGCGGAAGGTGTGCCCTGATGCTCTGGAGGGATGATGGGAAGGCGACTCACCAAAGCCCGTTCTTCAGCGGCGAGTAGTGTGTCAATTCGGCCGCATGCGACCACCAAGTCCGCCAGGAGGGCAAGTTCTGGCGGAACAAACGAGGCTTCCGTTTCGGACTCGAGATAGATCCGGCCACAACTTGAATCAAAGATGTCGATGGAGGCCAAGTCTGGCAATGGATCTTGCGGTATCCACTCAACGACTCTTGGATCACCAGCAATCGAGTAATGAATATGGCAGGCCTGGCGCGCAGGAGCTGCCGCAAAAACACTGGAACGCAAGTCTGCAGCTTGAGGTTTGCCCGATGCCTTGGCAATAATTCGGCTGTATCCGGTCTTCCCCGCTCCGTTGTGGCCATACACCACGCTCAGATTGCCGGTACCAAAGCCAAGCGGAGTGCGCGGGTTGAGGGCGTCAATCCCTTCGACAGGGCCAAGGGCGAGGAGCCTCAACTCAGCTGGTGGTGCCGGATTGGCGGCAAGTGGGATTGCTGGCTCAGGAAGCGCTTCGTCTGTCGCTGATGCTTTGATCAGCCCCACCAGATCAGCAATATCGGTATCCGAAAGCGATCCATGGCGCAATAGCCGCTCGGCAGCCACCTGGAGCCAAGGCACCTGTTGTTGTAGCCAGCTGAGGAGTTCCGGGTTCATACCAGTCGCGTGCGGCCCGTAAGCAGCTCCTGCATCATGGCCTGCTTGAGGTCACGGGTCTTGTCGCGGCGCTGCACCAATGCAGCGAGCTCGTCGTCCATCACAGTGAGTACCTCGGCGATGGCGGTCTGCTCTAGGAGCGAAGGCAATTGAAGAGTTGACCTGACAAGTGCAGACTTGGATAAGTTGTAGCGCGTCGATCCTTGAGCCAGCGATTTCACAAAATCCCGCCCGACATTGCTTCTGAGGTAGTAAGAAAAAAACAATCCATCAGCCTCAGCCCTTGCACTAAATCTAAAGCCGAAGCAGAAACTATTTAAATAAACGTCATGAACTTCATCGAGTAACACGGAGCACATTGCTACTTCTTCAGGTGTCTCTGACGAGCCGTTGAAGAACAAGTCCCCCTTTAACACTCGGTTCTGAGACTCAGATGGAGAGACCTGAACTTGCTCGAATGTTCCGCAATCAATGACGACGCTCGTCATGACGTTCATGAAAGTAATGTAGCGAGCCGAACCTTCGCCGAAGTCGGCTTTGACTTTGCCAGTCAAACCTCCATAGGTCGAACCAAGCTCCCCAAGCCGCCTCACCTCCCAATCGCCGTGGAAGCCGGGGAGGCGGGTTTGGCCGGTGAGCAGTTGCTGCATGGCGGCCTGTATGAGGTCACGCTTCTTGGCTACGAGCCGGTCCAGCCCGCCCAGCAGCCCATCCACATCGCTCAACGCACTAGCGATGGCGCGTTGTTCGGGGAGGCGGGGAACGAGGACCTGCAACTTCATCAAGTCCCGCGTGTAGATCGCGGCCACACTTGTCGTTCCAGTGGCGAGCGCACGGAGGCGGGAAACAGCGCCTTCGGTGTTTAAAGCGTAGTTCGCATACTCATTTGAGCAAATCTGCTCTGGGTCGAACTCCAGCCGCATGAGGTTCGAGTTGTAGTAGGCGACTGGAAGTTCATCACGCCAAATTGCAACCTTCCCGACAAGGTCGAGAGTGTTGCGCGTGTTGAACAACACGTCGCCATAAGCAAGCCTGTGGGGAGGTTCTGGTCTCACGCCGGGCGTGATGAACTGGATTTTTGACAGGTCGATGTATCCACGGGCAAGATTCCCCATCTTCATCAGCGGCAGTTCAGCCTCCTTGTCTTGGTTCGCATAATTGCCGCCCAGCCGTCCTTTGCTGAGAACTGAGCCAAGAGACTTGGTTTCCCACTCCTCAGGGATGACACCCACTTCGGTCTGCTTGTAACCGGGTTTCAGTTCCATACCGCCCCCATCGCTTTGAGGTGCTCCTCAACGCGGGCAGCGAGCCGATACACGTCATCAATAAGCTTTGGCAGCGGCGTTTCATAGCGTTCCGCGAGCTGGCGGATACGCCCCGTGAGGGTTTGGGAGACGCGGTCCAGCTCGCCTTGCACGGCGGCAGCAATGCTGGCCAGCCATTTATCGTCCACCACGAGGGTCTTGATCTCGTCTTCGCTGAGGGTGGGGTACTTGGCCAACAGCTTGGCGTCGAGGTCGTCCTGGGCGGCCTTGAGCAGGGCCTTGGCTTCGGACTGCTGGGTGAGAAAATCGGCGTAGTCGAAAAGCGCCTGGCGTTCCTCGGCGTAGTCCGCGTCGCGGCCAATCACCTTGAGGCGGGCTTTCACCGCTTTGGCGGTGATCTTCTGCTTGTCGCCCTCGCCTTCGATCACCTCCGCCAGCAGCCCCTCTTCGCCGCTGTTCTCCTCCAGGGCTTCATCGAGCTCCTGCTGCAGCGAAGCCAGCAGGCCATCCAGATCCGAAATGGTGTCTTGCTCGGCCTTGAAGAAGCGCGCAATTAGCAGCTCCGCCGGCACCAGATCCGATTTGAAGCGGCGCTTGCCCTGCCTGAAGTCTTCCTTCTCGAGCCAGATCAGCTTGCCCTCCTTGTTCTTCACCTGGCGGATCTCCCTGGGCAGGGTGCCGGCGATCCAGCCCGCCTCGGCGATCAGATAGGCGTCGTCCTGCAGGGTGGCGGCCCAATAGTCCATCAGGTGCTGGTAGACGTCGTAGGCATCCAGCAACGGCGCGTCCTTGAAGGCGGCGAGCAAATCCTCGGCGATGGCTTCGATCAGAGGCTTGGGATGGCCGCCAAGTTCCAGGGCCTTGAGCAGCGGAACGGTGGCTGCTCGCCAATCCGCAAAGAGCTGCTGGGCTTCGGTGGTGAAGGCAGTGAACTCGGGGTGGCTGAAGATGGTGGCCTTCAGTTCGGTGATCAGCAGCTTCAGATCGGCGTAGCCAGGGCGGTTAGAAGGCTGGAACAGAGCTGCGCGCAGGCCTGGCATCACAGTCCAGTAATTGCCCAGGGCATCAAGGTCGCGCTCGGGGATGCCACCGCGGAGGTGGCCGTCAATGTCCTGGAGGTCTTCGGGGTCGCTGCTGTCGATGTAGCGCGGCAGGTTGAGGTTGTAGTCGTTCTTGGGATCGGCGATCTCCTCCACCGGCACCAGGCGGGCATAGCGCGGGTCGCTCTCGTCGAGCCGGCTGAAGGTGTCCACGATGCGGTGGATGTCCTGCTCGCGCAGGCGGTTCTTGGGGCCGTCCTTCTTGAAGCCCTTGCTGGCATCAATCATGAAGATGCCATTGCGGGCGGTGGCGTTCTCCTTGTCGAGCACCAGGATGCAGGCGGGAATGCCGGTGCCGTAGAAGAGGTTGGCGGGCAGTCCGATGATCGTCTTCAACAGGCCGGAGCGCACCAGCTGCTGGCGGATCACCGCCTCGGCGTTGCCCCGGAACAGAACCCCATGGGGAAGGATGCAGGCGCCTTTGCCCGTGCTTTTCAGCGAACGGATGATGTGCAGCAGGTAGGCATAGTCGCCCTGCTTTGGGGGCGGCACGCCCCAGCTAAAACGCTGGTAACGGTCCCCGCTACCTCCTTCTCCAAGAGCCAGGCCTGTGGACCAGGTTTTGTCGGAGAATGGGGGATTAGCGACGACGTAGTTGTAGGTGCGCAGTTGCTCACCATCGAGGAACCTGGGCTTCACCAGCGTTCCCTCTCCGCCGGACATGATTGTCGCCGTCGGGAAGTCGTGCAGGATCATGTTCATGCGCGCCAGACCCGCGGTTGTCACGTCCTTTTCCTGGCCCTCCAGCGTGATGTGTTTTCCTGCTTCGGCAGCCACTTTCAGCAGCAGCGAACCAGAGCCGCACGTAGGGTCGTAAGCGGTGGTGGCGGCGATCGAATTGTCGGGAGAGATGCCGATCACCTTGGCGATGATGCGGCTTACTTCTGATGGTGTATAGAACTGCCCCTTGCTCTTGCCACTCTGGCTGGCGAAGTGGCGCATTAGATACTCGTACGCATCGCCAAGGATGTCGTCGTTCTCGGCGCGGTTCTTAGAGAAATCGAGGGCTGGGCTCTCAAAAATGGCAATCAGATTGCCAATGCGCTCCACCTTGGCGGCACCGTCGCCAAGTTTGTTGGAATCGTTGAAGTCGGGGAAGTCGCTGCGGCCCAGGCGAGAGTTGGCATCAATCAGCGGCTGGATCACCTGAATGTTGATCAGATTGCCGATATCGCTGTTGCCCTTGAGCGCCACCATGTCCTGAAAACCGGCGCCCTCTGGAATCACAACGGGCGGCGCAAAGTCTTCGGAGTTTCCATATTTATCGGAAATATATTTAATGAACAGCATAAACAGCACATAGTCCTTGTACTGGCTGGCATCCATGCCGCCGCGCAGCTCATCGCAGGAGGCCCAGAGCGAGGAGTAGAGGTCGGACTTCTTGATCGCCATGGGGTGGATGGATGGGGCCGTTCTTGCGGAGATCGAGTAGCAGCGTCAGTGAACGCTGCCGGTGGGAGAGCCGATGAGGAGGCCCCCATGCACTAGGTGCTTGTGGTCCGATGTGACCACTCCTTGGTTAGGGATGCCTCGGCTGGAAGTTCTGGCCTTGCAGGTCGAGCCTCTCATGCCGATCTGGGAGGCCACGAGTTTTGGCTTCGCGTCTTTGTGGAAGGCCCCCTGCCCATTCATGACCCCGCGGAGGTCCAGTTTGATGGGACGGCTGGCTGCCCGTTGGTTCCACGCCTTCGAGGAAGTCGTCCAGTTGCTCCTGATCGGGCATCGAGGGATCAGGTTTGGCGTCGCTGGGGGGAGTCTGCCTGCTGTGGGGGCGGTTTGGGGGTATGCAGGCACGTGCTGGGCGACCGCCTACCCCTCCCCCAGCAGCTGCCGCACCAGCGCAATCAGCTCCTTCTTGGTGAAACTCTCCAGCGGCGGCGGCGGTGGGGTCACGCCATGGCGTTCCAGCAGTTGGGCCAGAGCGGATTTTGGCAACTTGGAGTACCCCTTGATGCCGTGCTGCTTGCACAGCCGCTTGAGGCTGGCCGCCGGCTGCTGCAGGAAACTCCCTTTGCCCAGCAAGGCTTTCGGGTCCTGGATGCCTGCAGGCTGGGGATCCTGGAGGTCCTGGAGGGCAGCGCTGGAGCGCTGCAAATGGTCCGCCACCCGGCGGTACACCCGGGCATCAGTGCCCGCCAGTTCCCGATTGGTCTGCTCCAGCAAATCAGCGATCGACGGGCCCGCGCTCATGGCTTTCCGCCGAGCTGGCTGGAGGGAGTCCCGGCCTCCGGCGCTTCGCTCGCCAGTTCAGCTGCCTTGGCCTTCACCGATCGCCAGCGCGTCGCCTGCTGAACCAACCGGCGGAACATCTCCACGAGCCAGAAGCCGCTTTGGCGCTCGCTCTCATCGATCAGGCCCACCATCGCATCGCCCGTTTCCTCTAGTTCGCGGATCACGGTGCCGAGCTTGGCGTTGAGGGCATGGAGCCGCGCCTTGGCCCGGGCCTCATCGGCCAGATCCGCCTCCAGCTCCACCAGCTCCCGCTGCAGCTCGGTGATCACCACCCCCCGCCGGTAGCTCTGGGCCTTGAGCACGCCCCGGGAGCGGTTGGCCGACACCAGGGCCGCCCGACAGTCCTGATAGGTGCCCTCAAGAGCCTCTGGATCGGGCGTGATCGGGAATTCGCTGGCCGAGCGGAGGGGCATCGGGATTCGAGCGGCTGACTCCAGGATTGCCGATTTTGAGCCGTTTTGGCTGGCTCAGCTGGTGGAAGGGGTGATCAGGGCTTGCGTCGGGAGTCCCCTGGTTTCTGCAGCCAAGTCAAGACCGGCCTCGCATCAAGACATCCGGCCCTACGCCTACCAGCAGGAGATCCTCGACAAGCTGTTGGCCGAGCGCAGCCTCCATGGCCGCTGGCGCAACCTGGTGGTGGCCGCCACCGGCACGGGCAAAACCGTCATCGCCGCCCTCGATTACGCCCGCCAGTGCGGTCCTGGTCACCCGAGCCTGCTGTTCGTGGCTCACCGGCGCGAGATCCTGCAGCAGAGCCTCGCCACCTTCCGCCAGGTGCTCCGCGATGGCTCCTTCGGCGAGCTGCTGGTGGATGGCCAGCGCCCCAGCCAGTGGCGCCATGTGTTCGCCTCGGTGCAGTCGCTCGCTGGGCTGGATCCGGCTGACCTGGCGCCGGACACGTTCGCCGTGGTGATCGTCGATGAGTTCCACCGCGCCGCCTCCGCCAGCTACGAGCGCTGGCTGGCCCACCTGAGGCCGTCCGTGCTGCTGGGCCTCACCGCCACCCCCGAGCGCACCGGCGGCGAGGACATCCTGCATTGGTTTGACGGCCGCATCGCCGCCGAACTGCGTCTGTGGAGCGCCTTGGAGCAGGGCCTGCTCTGCCCCTTCCACTACTTCGGCCTCCACGACGGCACGGATCTCTCGCAGATCGAGTGGCGCCGCAACGGCTACGCCCCAGAAGCCCTCTCCAACCTCTACACCGCCGACGACGCCCGCCTGCGCCTGATCCTGCGCGAACTGGCAGACAAGGTCACCAACCTGGATTCGATGCGGGCCCTGGGCTTCTGCGTGAGCGTGGAGCACGCCCATTGGATGGCCCGCAAGTTCGTGGCCGCCGGCCTGCGCGCCGCCGCTCTGGATGCCTCCAGCCCCCGGGAGCAGCGCGCCGAGCAGATCCGCCGCCTGCGCTCCGGCGAGCTGCAAATCCTGTTCGCGGTGGATCTGTTCAACGAAGGCCTCGACATCCCCGAGATCGACACGGTGCTGTTCCTGCGGCCCACCGAGAGCGCGATCGTGTTCCTGCAGCAGCTCGGCCGGGGCTTGCGCTTGTGCCGGGGCAAGAGCTGCCTCACGGTGCTGGATTTCATCGGCCAGGCGCACCGGAGCTTCCGCTTCGATCTCCGCTACCGCGCCCTGCTCGGCGGCACCCGCGACCAGCTGGAGCAGCAGCTCAAAGACGGGTTTCCCTTCCTGCCGGCCGGCTGCAGCCTGCAGCTCGATCGGGTGTCGAGCGAGCGGGTGCTTGCCAATCTGCGCGAGTCGCTGCCCACGCGCCGGCCCCAACTGCTCGCCGAAGCCCGCCGCCTCGGACGTTGCTCGCTGGCGGCGTTGCAGGCGGGGCTGGGGATGGAGCTGGGGGAGTTTTACAAGGTGGCGGGGTCGTGGGCGTTGTTGCAGCGGGAGTTGGGTTGGTTGGCGGCGGGGGCGACCACCGGCGATGAGGAGCGGCTGGGGCGGGGGATCGCCGGCGGCCTGCTGCATCTGGACGACCCGGAGCGGTTGCGCTGGCTGGTGGATCAGCTGCAGCGCCCGGCGCCGCCGGACCCAGCGGGCTTCAATCCGGAGACGGAACGCAGCTGGCGCATGCTGATGGCCCAGCTGTGGGGCAGCGGCCGCCAGCACCTGCCCCTGGCCGAGGCGTTGGGGCGGCTCTGGGCCGCCCCCGCGATCCGCGCCGAGCTGGTGGAGCTGTTCGCGCTGCTACTCGAGCGCACCGACCACCTGGTGAGCCCGCTCGACTGGGACCGCGCCGATCCGCCCCCCGTTCCCCTCAAACTCCACGGCCGCTACTCCCGCGCCGAGGTGTTCGCCGCCTTTGGGCTGTTGAACGAGGCTCGCCCCTTCCCCGGCCGGGAGGGGGTGTTCTTTGACGAAGCCACCCAGTGCGACGTCTTCTTCATCACCCTCAAGAAGTCCGAGCGCCTGTTCTCCCCCACCACCCGCTACAACGACTACGCCATCTCTCCGTGGGAGTTCCACTGGGAGAGCCAGAGCCTCACCCGGGAAGCGTCCGCCACCGGGCAGAGATACATCCACCACGTTGAGCGCGGCAGCAGGGTGATGCTGTTCGTGCGGGAGGAGAACAGGCGCGGCGGGGTGACGATGCCGTTTCTGTGTCTGGGCTTTGCCGACTACGTGAGCCACGAGGGCGAGCGGCCGATGGCGATTCGCTGGCGGTTGCACAGAGCGATTCCGGCGGCGTTCGTGCCGGAGCTGGCGTTGGCGGTTTAGCGTCATCCCAGGCCACTCCTGAGCATTCACTGCCGGCCATGGACGTCAGTTCCGAAACGTTGATCAGCCGGTTGCGCCAGCACGCGCCCGTCTGGAGTGAGCGTTTCGGCGTGCGCAGCCTGCGGATCTTCGGCTCCTGGGCCCGCGGCACGGCAACACCGAGCAGCGATGTGGATCTGCTGGTGGCCTTCGACGGCCCAGCCACAGCCAGACGCTTCTATGGCCTCCAGCTGTTCCTGGAAGATCTGCTCCAGCAACCTGTCGATCTGGTGACGGAACAAGCACTCCGGCAGGAGCTCAGGCCTGCGGTGGAGGCGGATGCCATCACCCTCTGACTGCAATCCGAAACGCGATTGGCGCCTCTATTCGCAGGACATGGATCGGTTTGCCCGTCGTGCCGTGGGCTACTGCGCTGATCTGAATCGTGCGCAGTTCGAGGCGAACCAGCTGATGCAGAATGCCGTTCTTCGCAACATCGAGCTGATCGGCGAGGCCGCCACTCGCATCCCATGCGCAATCAACTCATCCACGCCTACCTGGGGGTCGATCTTGATGTGGTGTGGGATGTGATCCAGGTGGAATTGCCGCTGCTGATCCTTCAGCTGAAGACCGCTCTGTCCTGACGAGCAGCCTGGTCGTGCGGGGATCAGGAGCCCCTTGGATCCACCGCGAAGGCGTGCTCGGGCACCAGAGCAGCGCCACCGACCTGCTGTTCATCACCCTGCGGAAGCGTCACCGATGCGGCGAGTGATGCATGCAAAGCGCATGCGCCGCGAGTAACCTGGTTTCACGTCTGGCGCAGCCATGCCATCCCTGCAGATCCGTGACCTGCCTGAGCCACTGCACCGGTTGCTGCAGCACCGCGCCCAGGCGCACAAGCGCAGTCTCAGCCAGCAGGCGCTGGTGGATCTCGAGGCCATCGCCGGCGAGGATGGGCGAGAGCGTCGCCGACTGGTGCTCGATCGCATCGCCCGGCGCGGGCCCCTGGTCACCGCGCTGGCCGGAGATCAGACGCCGGAGGCGCTGATCCGCGCCGACCGCGAGCGCTGATGGCCCTCGCCTGCGTTCTCGATGCCTCGGCTGCCGTGCGGCTGATCCTTGGGGATCCCGCCGCTGCTGCCATGGCGGAGCAGATCCGCGAGGCGGCCGTGGTGTTGGCCCCGGAGCTGATGCTCACCGAGGTGGCTAACACCCTCTGGAAACTGCAGCGGGCTGGTCACCTGGCTGATCTCGATCCCCAGCAGCTGCTGGCCGAGGCCCGCGATCTCGTGGATCGGGTGGAAGCCGACCGCGACCTGCAGGCCGAGGCCCTTGCCCTGGCCTGCCATCACGATCACCCCGTCTACGACTGCCTTTATCTGACGCTGGCCCGGCGGGAAGCCGCCACCTTGATCAGCCTGGATCGTCGCCTGCAACAGCTGGCGGAGCGGGTGCTGCCCTGAGCGCCCATTCAGGACGAACAGCTGTAGTGCGACACCCCTCCGGCGTTGAAGAACTCCCTGGGCTTGAGGCGGTCGTAGGTCGCCGCCAGCTCCGCAGGCAGCGCGTCGTAGGGATGGCGGAACACCTCCTGCAGTTCCCTGACCAGGCCGTAATCGCCCTGCGCCGCCTGTTCATAGGCGGGGGCGATCAGCCACTCACGCCAGGTGATGGCCGGGTTCACGCGTTGCATCGCGGCGGCCCTTTCGCGAATGTCGCCGGCTTCCGCGAGGCGGTCACGCCAGCGCTGCAGCCACTGCGTCCATTGGCCATCGAGCTCCTCTGAGCAGGGCAGGTAGAAGCTCTCCTGCAGGGCAGAAACCTGCTCGGGGATCTCCGAAAGCCTGCGGAAGAAGATCGTGTAGTCCACCTTGGAGCTCACCATCAACTGCAGCAGGTCCTGCACCAGTTCGGCGTCGTAGCGGAGCAGGCCGAGCTTGCTGGCCCACATCGCGTCGAGCTCCTGGCCCATCGCTTCCGCGAAGCCGTCGTGGACCGCATCCAGCCTTGCCAGCGCCTCTGGGTTCCCCTCGAGCAGGGGCCGGAGGGAGGCCCAGAACATCTGGAAGTTGGCTTCCGCCGCCACCGGTTGGTTGAAGAAGGAAAAATGCTGGCCGCCGCCGGTCCAGGGCTGGAAGCGGGGATCGAACAGCTCGCAGAAGCCGAAGGGGCCGTAGTCGAGGGTGTACCCCCCCGCCGCGCAATTGTCGCTGTTGAAATTGCCCTGGCAGTAACCCACCCGCATCCAGTTCGCCACCAGAGACGTGAGCCGGCCGCGGAACAACCGCGCCAGCTCCACCACCTGGTCAGCAAAGTCCAGAGCCGGATCAATCTCCTGGCGGTAATTGCGCTCGATCAGGTGCTGAACGATCATCCGCAGCTCGTTGTGCGCCTCCGGATGGGAACCGCTGCGGACGCGGCGGGCGAACAGCTCCAGCTGGCCGACCCGAAGAAAGGACGGGGCCACCCGGGTGCTGATCGCCGCCGGGTTGTCCACCAGGACGTCGGGGTCGAACGAGCGGGAGTTCGCCGAATACCAGGGCCGGCGCACGGTTTCCGATCCAGACACATAGAGCGTCAGAGAGCGGGAGGTGGGAACCCCCAGGGCCTGCATCAGCTCCTGCGCCAGAAACTCGCGCACGCTGGAGCGCAGCACGGCGCGGCCATCGGCGCCACGGCAGTAGGGCGTCGGGCCGCCGCCCTTGAGTTGCATCTCCCAGCGCCGGCCGCCAAAGACGCCTTCGAACACCGAAATGGCCCGGCCATCGCCGTAGCCGTTGCCGGTGCCGAACGGGCACTGCTGGATGTATTCGCTGCCGTAGATCGAGAGGGCATAACCGGTGGCCCAGCCATACGGCCGCATCGGCTCCTGCGCCGCCGTGATGTCGCCGGAGAACAGGCGGCGGAAGTGGTCGTCGTGGGCCAGCCCGTCGCCCAGGCCCAGCTCCTGGAAGAGGGTTGGGCTGTGCGCCACCAACTCCGGCGCCGGAAGCGGCGTGGGAGTCACCGGCACGTAATGGCCGGAGAACACCTGGCGGGGCCGGTGATCCTGGCCATCACCCGTGGCCTGGGGATCCGGCCGCAGGGAATCCAGCAGCGAATAGTCGGCCTGCTGGGCGAACGCCGCGAAGGTATTCGTCAGCACGGTGGTGGGCGCTGCTGTCGGCACGGGTCTCTCGGGTGTGGCGCGGCCTGGGCAGGGCCCTGACGCTGGGGTCACCATCCTGGCGAGGCTGTCGCCATCAGTGGCGACGTTGCGGCCATCACGCCGGTTGTGCGTTTGCGGCTGCGCTCGGGCCTGAACGCGGCGTGACCGGTTTAGCGTTGAACCATGGACTTCCAAGGGCGGATCACCATCAATCCAGCCGTGCGCTTCGGCAAGCCCTGCGTTCGCGGCACCAGACTCACGGTGGGTGATGTGCTCGGCTTTCTTGCCAGCGGCATGAGTGAAGCTGAGCTGCTGGAGGACTTCCCGCAGCTCAGCCATGACGATGTGCTGGCTTGCCTGGCCTATGCAGCGGATCGGGAACGCCTACTCCTCAGCCTGAGCACGGCGGCGTGAGCGTCCAGGTTCAAGGCATGTGCGGCTTCTTGGGCTGGGGGGGGGCCGACGATCTGGCGATCTGGGATCGGGCTCGCCTTGACGGCGACCTGTTGGTCACCAAGGACGAGGATTTTCTGCGGCTCAGCATGAGCCGCGGTTTCCCTCCGAAGGTCATCTGCCTGGCCATCGGTAACGCTGGCAACGGAGCCACGGCGGGGCTGTTGCTTGATCACATCGATGCCATCGAGGCTTTCTCCTCCCACCCGGAGGCAGGTTTTCTGGTGCTCAGCCCGGGCCCTTAGCCCCCATGGGACTGTCGAGGTTGGCCACCCGATGCAGGCTGGGAAGGCGCTTGCTTGCCCGTCCCCGCCTCAGCGCCCCAGCACCAGCCCCCCATACCGCCGCACCGCGCTGCGGTGATCGGCGTCGGCCCGCAGGCCGATGAAGCCGTCCGGCCGCACCGCCAACAATGTGAGGGGCCCCAGGCCCAGCCTGGGCGCCTCCTCCAGCTGCACGGCCACCACCGCCTCCACCAGCGCCGGCGGCACCGTGCCGGCGGCCAGGTCGGCCTCCAGCTCGGCCTGCAGGCTCGAGAGTGCTTCGGGGGACAACTCGGGGCCGGCCAGCAGCAGCAGCGTGTGGCCGCTGCGGTGGGTGAGCTGGTGCAGCAGGGGCGCGCCGGCTCCGGGCGGCAGCGCGATCGTGGTGGGCAGGCGCTGTCCGGCTCCAAAGGGCTGGCCCTCGCCAGCGCCGATGATCGCCGAGCCGGCGTAACTGACGTTCATCTCGGTTTCCGCCACCACCTCCTGCTGGCGGGCCACCGGGTTGGCGAGCATGGCGGCGATCGCCCGGTCGCGGGCGGCGCGCTCAGCGCTGTCCTGCAGCCCGTGGGCCTGCTCGGTGGCGTCGCCGGAACGGCAGATTTCCTGCGCCACCGGACGCCGCTCCTGCTCGTAGCTGTCCAGCAGGGCGGGGTCGGCGGACCCCTGGTGCACCAGGGCCAGCTTCCAGGCCAGGTTGGCGGCATCGTGCAGCCCGCAGTTCATGCCGTGCCCCTCGGCGGGGGAGCACACGTGGGCGGCATCGCCGGCCAGGAACACGGGCCCGGCGCGGAAGGCGCTGGCCACCCGGCTGTGGCAGTGGAAGCGGCTGGGGTTCTCCACGGCGCTGAAGCGGGCTTCCGGCAGATAACGCCCCAGCACGGCGGCGGCCTCGGCCACCAGGTCCCCCTCCTCGGCGGCGGGCCGCAGGTACACCCGCCAGCGCTCGTCGGTCAGGGCCGTGAGGATCAGGGGCGAGGCGTCCAGATACGCCGCGTTGACCTCGTGGCTCTCGGCCCAGCCCTCCACAACCGCATCGAACACGGCCCAGGGGCGGGCGATGCCATGGCCTTCGAAGTCGAGGCCGCTCAGGGCGCGGGTGGTGCTGCGCAGGCCGTCGCAGCCCACCAGCCAGCGGGCCTGCACGGCGTGCTCCTGCTCACCGCAGGCCACCGTGGCGGTCACCCCCTCGCCGTGGGGCGCCAGAGCCACCAGCCGGCAGGAGCGGTGCACCGTGCCGCCCTGGCTCTCGAGATGGTCCGTGAGGATCGTTTCGGTCACCTCTTCGGAGAGGCCGAGGTTGAAGCCGAAGCGGCTGCCGCACGTGGCCAGATCCAGGTCCCCCAGCCGCCGGCCATCGGCGTGGATGAGGATCCGGCGCTGCCGGCAGCCGGCTTCGAGAAACCGGTCCACCAGCCCCAGCGCCTCGAAGATCTCCAGCGACAGGGGGTGGATCACCGTGGCCCGGTCCCAGTGCAGGGCCTCGGCCCGGGCGTCGATCAGCAGGTTGGGAACGCCGCGGCGCTGCAGCTCCCCCGCCAGCAGCAGGCCGGTGGGGCCCGCCCCCACCACGAGCACGCTGGTCTGGCGGGGAAGGGATGACGGCATGGCGCCCGGGCGGGTCGAGCTGGCGAGGGCCAGCGCCGGGCACACTAAACGCACCGCAGGGGCTCGGTCCTGGCCAACCCATTCCGCTCCCTGGCCACCGCCACGACCGTCGGCGTGGCCGTGGC
>NZ_JAYGIA010000023.1:0-23540 GCF_034931165.1 Synechococcus sp. BA-124 BA4
CGCGCATCTCCAGTTCCTGCTCCGTTTCCTCCAGGCGCATCAGCTCCTGCACCTGACGGCCCAGCGTGATCTCCTGCTCATGGGTCAGCAAAGGCACGCGGCCGATGTCGCGCAGGTACGAGCGCACAAGGTCGCCATCCACCGGCGGCAGCGTGCGAACGGCGATGGGGGACTGGCGGGCGTCCACCGCAGGGGCGGACTGGAGGGCGGTTGGACGGGTGGAAAGGGCGGCGACCACGACGACGGAACTTCTGACAGTGTGTAAAGCCTAACCTGAAGAAGTGTGAAGGTCTTCTCAGGATTGGCACGAGTTCCCCGAATCCAGCCCGCTCAGGCCGGCATGCCCACGTGGTTCAGCAGCCAGGACGCCGTTTTGAGGTAGATCAGAACCCCGGCCACGTCGGTGGCCGTGGTGATGAACGGCGCCGACATGAGGGCCGGATCCAGTCCCAGCCGGTCGAACAGCAGCGGCAGCGAGGCTCCGGCCGTAGCCGCCAGGGTGGTGATGCAGACCAGGCTGATGCCGGCGGCGGTGGCCACCAGCATCCCGCCCCCCACCTGCCAGGCCCAGGGCACCACGACGATCACCAGCAGCAGGCCCAGCAGCAATCCTGAGAACGCTTCACGCCCCACCGTGCGCCACACCCCCAACGCCTGGATGCGCTGGGTGCTCAGGCCGCGGATCACCACCGTGGAGCTCTGGGCGCCCACGTTGCCGCCGGTGCCGATCAGCAGCGGGATGAAGGCCGCCAGCCGCACCACCGCCTTGAGGACCCCTTCTTCGGAGGCGATCACCGCCGAGGTGCCGGTGTTGGCCACCAGCAGCACCAGCAGCCAGACCACCCGGCGGCGGGCCACGGTGAACAGGTTGCTCTGGAAGTAGTCGTCCTCATCCCCGGCCTGCACGGCACCGGCGGCGTAGAGGTCGCGGGTCGCCTCCTGCTGGATCACGTCGATCACGTCATCGACGGTGACGATCCCCACCAGCCGCTGCTCCAGATCCACCACCGGCACGGCCAGAAAGTCGTAGCGCTGGATGATGCGGGCCACCTCTTCCTGATCAGTGGTGGTGGTCACGCTCACCACCTCCCGGGTCATCACATCGCCGATGCGATCCTCCGGATCGGCCGTGACCAGATCGCGCAGCGAGAGGATGCCGGTGAGATGGCGCGAGGCATCGGTGACGTAAAGGCTGTAAACGGTTTCGGTGTCGCGGGCGCGGCGGCGCACGATGTCGAGGGCCTGGGCGGCGCTGTGGAATTCCTTGAGGTCGATGAATTCGGTCGTCATCAGACGACCGGCGGTTTCGGGCTCATAACCCAGCAGCTGGGCTGTGACGCGCCGCTCGGCCGGGCTCAGCTCCACCAGCAGCCGGCGCACCACCTTGGCGGGCAATTCATCGAACAGGCGCACCCGATCGTCGGGCGACATCTCCTCCACCAGCTCCAGCACCTCACCGGAGCGCAGCCTCTCCAGCAGGGATTGCTGTACCGGCGGATCGAGATACTCATAGACCTCGATCGCCTCATCCTTGGCCAGCAGGCGAAAGGCCAGGGCCTGCAGCGTGCGCGGCAAGGCGCCGATCGCCTCGGCGCAGTCGACGGGCTGAACCGGCTCCAGCAGCAGCTTGACGCCGGCGTAATTCCCAGCGGTGAGCAGCGCCTGCAACTGCCGCGCCACCACATCCGCCACGGGCACCCTGCCGTTGCTGGCCACCCCTGCGGCAGAGGCGCCACTGCCGCTGGTTCCCTCGCTCATCGGCCTGAAGGATCGCGGCTCATCGAGTGTATGGGCGAAGGCCCGTCACAGCGACGCCGCCCGCCTAGGGTCCGGCCGACTGAGGATTTTCCATGGCTGTGAATGTGTCGGATGTGGTGGTGCGTGACGCCACGGGCAAGGATCAACGCCTGGGCGACTTCGCAGGCCAGGTGCTGCTGATCGTGAATGTGGCCAGCCGTTGCGGCTTCACCCGCCAGTACGCCGGGCTGCAGAAGCTTCAGGACAGCTACGGTCCGCGCGGCCTGCAGGTGCTTGGCTTCCCCTGCAACGATTTCGGTGCTCAGGAACCGGGCACGCTGCCCGAGATCCAGCAGTTCTGCGCCACCACCTACGGCGCCTCCTTCACTCTCTTCGAGAAGGTGCACGCCAAGGGAGTCAAGACCGCTCCCTACGACCTGCTCACTACGGCGGAGCCGGCCGGGGATGTGGAGTGGAACTTCGAGAAGTTCCTGGTGGGCAGGGACGGCACTGTGCTGGCCCGCTTCAAGAGCGCCGTGGAACCCGATGGAGCCGAACTGACCGCCGCCATCGAAGCGGCCCTGGCCGCCTGAGGCCATGCCACCGCTGGGCCTGGCCGAACTGGTCATCGCCGGATTGCTGGCCGATGGCCTCTTCCGGCGTCTGGGATTCCCCGGGCTGGTCGGCATGTTGCTGGTGGGGGTGGCCCTGGGCACCTCGGGCCTGGGGCTGATCGACCCCCGCCTGCTGGCCCTCAGCGGCGATCTGCGCCAGATGGCGCTGATCGTGATCCTGCTGAGGGTTGGCTTCGGGCTCGACCTGGCCACCCTGCGGCGAGTGGGGCCGCGGGTCCTGCTGCTGGCCTGGATTCCCGCCAGCTGCGAGGGCCTGATGATCACCGCCGTCGCCCAGCCCCTGCTGCAGCTCAGCTGGCTGGAGGCGGCCCTGCTGGGCTCGGTGCTGGCGGCGGTGTCACCGGCGGTGGTGGTGCCGCTGATGCTGCGGCTGATCGAGGAGAACCGGGGCACCGCCAAGGCCATTCCCTCAATGGTGATGGCCGCCGCCTCCCTCGATGACATCGCCGTGATCGTGGTGAATGGGGTGCTGCTGGGCCTGCTGGTGAACGACCGGGGGGCCCTCAGCGGCCGGCTGCTGGGGCTGCCGCTGGGACTCGCCGTCGGGGCCCTGGCCGGAGGCCTGCTGGGCTGGGGACTGATCCGCTGGTTCGAGCGCTTCCGCCCCAACGCCAACCGCCAGACCCTGCTGGTGCTTGCCCTGGCCCTGCTGCTGCTGCGCCTGCAGGAAGCCATCAACCAGCTGGTGCCCTTCACCGGTCTGGTGGCGGCCATCGCCCTCGGGGTGGTGATCCTGGAGCTGCGTGAGGACCTGGCCCACCCGATCTCCGCCAAGCTCAGTTCGATCTGGGTGTTCGCCGAGCTGGTCCTGTTCGTCCTGGTGGGGGCCCAGCTCAATGTGGGAGTGGCCTGGAGCCATGGACTGGCGGGACTGGCCGTCCTGGCCCTGGGTCTGCTGGCCCGCTCGCTGGGGAGCCTGGCCTGCCTGGCCAGAAGCCCGCTCACGGCGGGTGAGCGCCTGTTCGTGGTGGTGGCCTACACCCCCAAGGCCACGGTGCAGGCCGCCATCGGCGCTGTGCCCCTGCTGACGATGCAGGCCGCTGGGCAGCCCAGCGGCCCCGGCGAGGTGATCCTGGCCGTGGCAGTTCTGAGCATCGTGGTCACAGCGCCGGCCGGAGCCTGGCTGAGCGCACGCCTGGCCGACCGGGTGCTTCACCCCGCTGCGGCATGAGTGGGCGGGGCAAGCGAACCGGAGCCGAGATGGCGCCGGTCAGCCCGCCAGCCAACCGCGCCTGGGTGTTCGACAGGACCCGGCGATCTCCACATGGAACCAACGTCCCCCACCTGGCTCCTTCCAGACCCGCAGCAGCCTCAGGGGTTCACCGGCAGGCAAGGCCACCAGGCTCGGGGCGCGGTGATGGGGGGATGCGCGCAGGGCATCCCCGGTTTCAGGGGTGAGGCCGGACAGCAGGGGGTCGCCGGCCTGGCGGCGACGCAGCGGCGGCGAACGGTGCTCACCGCCGCCGGCAGGCAGAGCCGCCGGCGCGATCAGGGCGAAGCCGAGGATCCAGGCCCAGCGCCAGGCCATCAGATGTCGAGCTGAGCGAAATCCAGTTCGGCGCTGTGGGTTTCGATGAATTCACGGCGAGGAGCCACCTTGTCGCCCATCAGGATCGTGAAGATGCGATCAGCCTCGGCGGCGTCCTCGATCTCTACCCGTTTCATCGTGCGGGTGGTGGGATCCATGGTAGTTTCCCAAAGCTGCTTGGGCATCATCTCACCGAGGCCCTTGAAGCGCTGAATCGTGTAGTTGGCCTTCTCACCGAAGCCATCAAGCGTTTTCTTGAGATCCTGCTCGTTGTAGCAATAGGTATGGTTCTTGCCGCGCTCCACTTTGTAGAGCGGCGGGCAGGCGATGTAGATATAGCCGCCTTCCAGCAATGATTTCTGGTACCGGTAAAAGAAGGTGAGCAAGAGGGTGCGAATGTGCGCACCATCCACATCGGCATCAGTCATGATGACGATGCGATGATAGCGCAAGGCCGATAGGTTGAACTCCTCGCCCTTAATACCCAGGCCCAGGCCTGTAATCAAAGCCTGAATTTCCGTGTTTTTGTAGATTTTGGCATCGTCGGTTTTCTCGATGTTGAGGATCTTGCCGCGCAGGGGCAGGATCGCCTGGAAGCGTCGGTCACGTCCCTGCTTGGCTGAGCCGCCGGCCGAATCACCCTCCACGATGTAGATCTCCGATTCAGAAGGATCGCGGGAGCTGCAGTCGGCCAGCTTGCCCGGAAGGGTGGAGCTCTCCAGCACCGACTTGCGGCGCACCAGCTCACGGGCCCGACGGGCCGCCTCAGCCGCATTGAAGGCCTGGATCGCCTTCTCGAGAATCAGGTCGATCACCTGGGGATGGAATTCCAGGAATTCACCGAGGGCCTCTCCCACCACCGAATCGACGATGCCACGCACCTCGGTATTGCCGAGTTTGGTCTTGGTCTGACCTTCGAATTCGGGATCCGGCACCTTCACCGAGAGGACGGCTGTGAGGCCCTCTCGGATGTTCTCGCCGGCAAGATTGGAATCGGTGTCCTTGCGCTTGCCGCGCTTCTTGGCGAAGGTGTTGAGGGTGCGGGTGAGGACCGTTTTCAGTCCTTCGATGTGGGTACCTCCGTCGACGGTGCGGATGTTGTTGGCGAAGCCGAGAATGCTGTCGGAGTAGGCGTCGACGCACCACTGCAGCGCCGCTTCCACCTGGACGCCGTCCTTGGACGCATTGACGTAGATGATGTCGGGATGGAGGGGATCCTTGCCCGCATTCATGTAAGTGACGTACTCGCGGATACCGCCTTCGTAGTGATAGATCTCCTCATGGGGGCTGCCATCGGAAGACCTGGCCGCCTCGCGTTCATCGCGGAAAACGATGCGCACCCCGCCGTTGAGATATGCCAGCTCGCGCAACCGGCCAGAGAGGGTGGCGTAATCGAAGTCGATCCCGCCGCTGAAAATCTCGATGTCGGGCTTGAAGCGAACCGCTGTGCCGGTGGCGCCACTGGGGTCGTCCTCGGAGCGCAGGCTGCCGATCGGAGCACCGCGCTCGAAGCGCTGGCGATGCACCTGGCCCTGGCGGCGCACGGTGACCTCCACCCACTCGCTGAGGGCATTGACCACGGAGATGCCCACCCCGTGCAGGCCGCCGGAGACCTTGTAGCCGCCGCTGCCGAACTTACCGCCGGCGTGGAGAACGGTGAGCACCGTTTCCAGGGCCGACTTGCCGGTACGGGGATGGATGTCGGTGGGGATGCCGCGGCCGTTGTCGGTGATCTCGGCGGATCCGTCCTCGCAGAGGCGGACCAGGATCTCATTGCAGTGGCCCGCGAGGGCCTCGTCGACCGAATTGTCGACCACCTCATAAACCAGGTGGTGAAGCCCCCTCGGCCCCGTGGTGCCGATGTACATGCCGGGTCGCTTGCGCACCGGCTCAAGGCCCTCGAGCACCTGGATCTGCTCGGCGCCGTAGGCGTGCTGGATCTTGGAAGCGTCGCTCATTCCGGAGGTCACACCAGGCGGACGGCGAGGTCCATGGGGGAAAATAGACTGCTGGGCGGCACAGTGGGTTTGGAAGGCGAATGACGCGCCTTAACCCCTGCCCGAGGCCTCCAATCTACCACCGAAGGCTCACAGCCGCCCCCAGGGGCCTCTGGCGGCCCATTCGAGTCAGGGGTGCACCCCCCAGGATTCCATGTCCCTGCCGCCTCTGCTGATCGCCCTGATGGGACCCACCGCCAGCGGCAAGACCGCCCTGGCGATCGAGCTGGCCGAAGCCCTCGATCTGGCCGTGCTCTCGGTCGACTCCCGCCAGCTCTACCGGGGCATGAGCATCGGCACGGCCAAACCGAGCGCCGAGCAGCGCGCCCGGGTGCGCCATGACCTGCTCGACCTGCGCGACCCCGACCAGCCGATCAACCTGCAGGAGTTCTGCGGGGCCGCCCGGGCCGCCATCACCGCCGAACACCGCCGCCGGGGCGTGGCCTTCCTGGTGGGCGGCAGTGGCCTCTACCTGCGGGCTCTGATCCAGGGCCTGGAACCTCCGGCGGTGCCGCCCCAGCCCGAGCTGAGGGCCCAGCTCCAGGAGCTCGGGCAGCCCTTCTGCCATCAGCTCCTGGGCCAGGCGGATCCGCGCGCCGCCGAGCGGATCGCCTCAGCCGATGCCGTGCGCACCCAGCGGGCCCTGGAGGTGATCTACGCCACCGGGAGGCCCCACACGGCCCAGCCGGGCGCCTGCCCGCCTCCCTGGCGGGTACTGGAGCTGGGTCTGAACCCTGCGGATCTGCGCGAGCGCATCTGCCGGCGCAGCCAGCAGCTCTACGGCGATGGCCTGGTGGAGGAAACGGAGCAACTGATCGGCCGCTATGGAGCCGACCTCCCGCTGCTGGCCACCATCGGCTACGGCGAGGCCCGCTCCCTGCTGGCCGCGGAGCTGACAGAAGCGGAAGCCATCGCCCTGACCACCCAGCGCACCCTCCGCTACGCCAAGCGGCAGCGCACCTGGTTCCGCCGCCAGCATCAACCGCTGTGGCTGGAGGACGACGATCCAATCCGTCAGGCGTTGCCGGCGCTGCAGCGCGTCCTAGGGTGACTGTCTGGTACAACCCTGGTTCAACCAGGTCCAACGACCCCCACTGCCGGTCCCTCGCCTCTCTGAATGCCACCTCGTCCCCGTTTCGATCGCCGCGCCCCCGTCCGGGAGCTCCCCAACATCAACGAACGGATCAGCTACCCCCAGCTCAGGGTGGTTGATGCCGACGGCAGCCAGCTCGGAGTGATCACCAGGGAGGAAGCCCTGGATGTGGCCAAGGACCGCGACCTGGACCTGGTGCTGGTGAGCGAGAAAGCTGATCCGCCGGTCTGCCGGATCATGGACTACGGCAAATTCAAGTTCGAGCAGGAAAAGAAAGCCAAGGAAGCCAAGAAGAAGTCTCACCAGACCGAAGTCAAGGAGGTGAAGATGCGCTACAAGATCGACTCGCACGACTACCAGGTGCGCATCGGTCAGGCGGTCCGCTTCCTCAAGGACGGTGACAAGGTCAAGTGCACGGTGATCTTCCGCGGCCGCGAAATCCAGCACACGGCCCTGGCCGAGCAACTGCTGTTCCGGATGGCCAAGGATCTCGAGGAAAGCGCCGAGATCCAGCAGGATCCCAAGCGGGAAGGCCGGAACATGATCATGTTCCTCACCCCGCGCAAGACCCCGCTCACCAAGGAGAAGGATGCCGCCGCCCAGGCCGCCAAGGCCGTGCGCACCATCCCCTCCCCGGTCAGACAGCTCAGCAACGCCGAGCCTGCACCCAGCGAGGTCTGACCAGGCCTCAGTCCGTGTCGAGCTCCCCAGCGAAGAGCTCGAGCATCCTGCTCCAGCCCTCGGCCGCTGCCTCACTGCGGTAATCGGACCGCTCGTGGCACATGTACCCATGGCCGGCCTCGGCCATCTGCAGGGTCAGCCGCTGGCCACTCGGATCGGCTGCCGCCAGGGCCGCCGCGATCGCCTGCACATCAGCAGGGGGAATCAACGGATCCAGTCGGCCACAGAAGACCGTCAGCGCTCCAGCCACATCCGGTAGCACCTCCAGGCTGGGAGCGCCGCCGCCCGGCCGTCCGCTCGCCATCCCGGCGCCATAGAAGGCTGCGGTGGCCCCGATCGCCGGCAGGCTGGCCGCCAGCAGGGCCGCGTGCCCCCCGAAGCAGAACCCCACGCATCCGAGGCGCCCGGGCCCATGCCTCTGCATCCAGGTGGCGGCCGTCTGCAGATCCTCCAACAGCTGGTCGGTCCTGACCCGCTCCTTGTGGGTGCGACCGATGGCCAGCTCATCGTCGCTGTAACCCAGGTCCAGATCCGGTGCGGTGCGGGCCATCAGCGGTACCGCCAGAGCCGCATAGCCCTCCCCGGCCAGCCGTGCGGTCACGCTGCGCACCCAGCTGTTGATGCCGAAGACCTCCGGCAGCACCAGCACGCCGGCGCGGGGTGCACCGGCGGCGGGCTCCCACCAGCAGCGCAGAGTGCAGGGGGCGGCCGACTCAGGAGCCGGTTCGATCGAGATCCACTGGGCCATGGCTGGGACTGGACGAGAGCGGGGGTCCGGAGCCGCTGGTCCGTGTGCCGGCGGCAACCGGCACAGGCTCGTATGCCACAGGGGCAATTGTCACCAGCGCCGAAGCTCCGTAGGGTGGCCGCACCCGTTCAGGTTCTCTCCGGCGTGCGATTCCACATCCAGCAGGAAAGCGACATCCCGGCGTCGACCCAGCTCTACAACCAGATCTGCTTCGCCATCGCGGCCCGTCACTACCCGCCGGGCCATCGCTTGCCGAGCACGCGGCAGCTGGCCATGCAGACCGGCCTGCACCGCAACACCATCAGCAAGGTGTACCGCCAGCTGGAGAACGATGGGGTCGTGGAGGCGATGGCCGGCTCGGGCATCTACGTGCGCGACCAGCAGAAGCCCCGTGAGCTCAAGGCGCCACCGGGCCTGCGCAACCGCCTGCGCCCCGACATCGACCGGGAGGTGCGCCAGTGCGTCGACGGCCTGCTCAACGCCGGCTGCACCCTGCAGCAGGCCCGTGAGTTGCTCACCCGTGAGATCGACTGGCGCCTGCGCTGCGGAGCCCGGGTGCTGGTGTCGACCCCTCGCGAGGACATCGGCGCCTCGATGCTGATCGCCGAGGAACTGGAGCCCGTTCTGGAGGTGCCGGTGGAGGTGGTGCCGATGGAGGAGCTTGAGGCCGTGCTCGAGAGCTCCAGCAACGGCACGGTGGTCACCAGCCGCTATTTTCTCCAGCCCGTGGAGGAGCTGGCTCAGCGTTTCGGCGTGCGGGCCGTGGCGGTCGACCTCAACGATTTCCACCATGAGCTCAACCTGCTCAAGGAGCTGCGGGCCGGCAGCTGTGTCGGCCTGGTGAGCATCAGCCCGGGCATCCTGCGGGCCGCCGAGGTGATCCTGCACAGCATGCGCGGCAATGAGCTGCTGGTGATGACCGCCAACCCTGATGTGGGCAGCCGCCTGCTGGCCCTGCTGCGGGCCGCCAGCCATGTGCTCTGTGACCGCCCCAGCCTGCCCCTGGTGGAGCAGACCCTGCGTCAGAATCGGTCCCAGCTGATGCGCCTGCCTCAGGTGCACTGCGCCCAGAGCTATCTCGGGGCCGCCACCATCGACCTGTTGCGCAAGGAGATCGGCCTGATCGGTCCTCGCGACAGCCCCGCCGAGGGCGAAACCGCTCAGGCCGGATGATCAGACGACTCCTGAACCCCATACTCGCTGATCTGCGCATCATCCGGGAGCGAGACCCGGCGGCTCGCGGCACCCTCGAGATCCTGCTCTGCTACCCGGGCTTCCAGGCCCTGGTGCTGCACCGGCTCAGCCACCGCCTCTGGACGCTGAACGTGCCGCTGCTGCCGCGGCTGTGCTCGCAGATCGGCCGCCTGCTCACCGGCATTGAGATCCATCCGGGAGCCAGGATCGGCCACGGGGTGTTCATCGACCACGGAATGGGTGTGGTGATCGGTGAAACCGCCGAGATCGGTGACCGCTGCCTGCTGTTTCAGGGCGTCACCCTGGGTGGCACCGGCAAGGAACACGGCAAGCGCCACCCCACCCTGGCGGAGAACGTGGTGGTCGGAGCTGGCGCCAAGGTGCTGGGCGCCATCACGGTGGGCACCAACACCCGTATCGGAGCCGGCTCGGTGGTGCTGCGCGATGTGGGCCCCGACAGCACGGTCGTCGGGGTTCCCGGTCGCGTCATTCACCAGTCGGGCGTGCGAATCGATCCCCTCGCCCACTCCCAGCTACCGGATGCGGAGGCCAAGGTGATCCGCAACCTGATGGAGCGCATCGACACCCTCGAGAGCGAACTCATCCGCTTGCAGACCTGCCTGCGCGAGGTGGCTGCCGGCCGGCCCCTCCAGGAAGCCTGCGGAGGCAGGGCCCAGAGCCTGAAGGACCGGGAAATCATGGAGTTCCTGGGCAGCGGCGGCGACAGCGAACTCGAAGGGGACCCAGGTGGCCGTATCAATCCGATGATGAAAACTCCATCTTCATCCTGAAGACCCCATGAAGGAAGGTGGTTCGAGAGGATCAGGCTCGATCCTCTCCATTATTCAGAGACCTGGAATCCTATCTTTCATTGTCGTGACCATGGCGCGTTCAACAATTCCTCGAGACCCTCTGGCCGCATCTCATGTTGCCCTGGACACAGGCCGACCCGCTTAGGCACTTACACCGGAAGTCTGAATCTGGGGCGCAAACATGAACATCGAATAGATCACGTTGCGACGCATCGCGGTCATCATGTCAAGGAACATGTCATAGCCCTCATTCTTGTATTCGATCAGAGGATCCTTCTGGCCGTAGCCGCGCAGGCCAACGGACTCCCGCAGGGCATCCATAGCCTGAAGATGCTCTCTCCAGAGGGTGTCGATCTGCTGAAGGATGAAGAAGCGCTCGGCCTCCCGCATCAGTCCAGGCCTCGCCTGTTCGATCTGGCTTTCCTTGAGGTCATAGGCATTTCGAAGCTGCTCTCGCAGAAAGGCCTTGAGCTCCTCGGTGTTGAGACCCGCGAGTTGGTCCGGGGTGAGATCCTCCAGTAAATACACGAACTCCTTGACCTTGGCCACCAGCTGACCCAGATCCCATTCCTCGGGGGGGAGATCGGGATTCACATAGGCGTCGACGATGTCGGACATGGTGCGCTCGCCATAGCCGATTACCTGCAGTTTGAGCTCACGCCCTTCGAGCACGCGCCTACGCTCGGCATAAACAGCCTTGCGCTGGTTGTTCATCACTTCGTCATACTCGAACACCTGCTTGCGGATGTCGTAGTAATAGGTTTCCACCTTCTTCTGGGCCCCTTCCAGGGAGCGGGTCAGCATCCCGGATTCGATCGGCATGTCTTCCTCCACTCGGAAGGCATTCATCAGCCCGGCCACCCGATCACCACCGAAAATGCGCAGCAGATTATCCTCCAGCGAGAGGAAGAAGCGTGTGCTCCCGGGGTCGCCCTGACGCCCAGCACGGCCACGCAACTGATTGTCGACCCGGCGCGACTCATGGCGTTCGGTGCCGATCACATGCAGGCCACCGGCCTGGCGCACCTGCTCCTCCTCCTGCTTCACCACCGCGTCGTACTCACCGCGCACCCTGGCGATCGTGCGGCGCAGCTGCTGGATCTGGGGATCCTCCGCAGGGGCCTTCTCCGCTGCCTGGGCAATGCGGTCCTCCAGTTCAAGCACCGTGAGAGCCCGGTCGCCCCAGGCCTTCACCAGCTCCCGGGCCAGCTCACCGAGCTCGCGTTCCGTGGCTTCACTGAGGGAGCAGGGGTAAAGGGCGCCGATCGCACGGGCTTCGCTGGCCGCCGCCGGGGGACTGGATGGGTCCGATTGTCGGCCGAAACCGGCTGGAGCTGGCAGAGGCTGCTGAGACGGCACGGGCGGAAGGTGGCCGTCTTCAGGACGGACCAGACGCGGCAACAGCACCTCACGCAACTTGAGGCGGGCCATGTAGTCGGAGTTGCCTCCCAGGATGATGTCGGTGCCGCGACCGGCCATGTTGGTGGCGATGGTCACGGCCCCTGCCCTGCCGGCCTGGGCGATGATCTCGGCCTCGCGCTCGACGTTCTCTGGCTTGGCATTGAGCAGGTTGTGGGGGATCCCCTGCTCCGCCAGCAGGCCCGACAGCAACTCCGATTTCTCGACACTGGTCGTTCCAACCAGCACCGGTCTGGAGGCACGGTGGATCTCGGCCGTTTCCGCCGCTACGGCACGCCATTTGGCCACCTCGTTCTTGTAAACCTGATCCACCAGATCCTGACGGGAACGGGGACGGTTGGTCGGCACCACCGTGACCTCGAGCTTGTAGGTCTTCTCGAACTCCACTTCCTCGGTCTTGGCGGTGCCGGTCATGCCCGCCAATCGCGGATACAGGAGGAAGAAGTTCTGATAGGTGATGCTGGCAAGGGTCTGAGTTTCCGGCTGGATGGGCAGGTTCTCCTTGGCCTCGATCGCCTGGTGCTGGCCATCACTCCAGCGCCGGCCCGGCATGACGCGGCCGGTGAATTCATCCACGATCACGGCATCCTCGCCGCGAACGATGTAATTCACGTCCTTGATGAAGAGCTCCTTGGCTTTCAGAGCATTGGTGATGTAGTGGGCCCAGGGATCCGCAGGATCGAACAGGTCGGAGACGCCCAGCAGACTCTCAGCCTTGGCATACCCTTCATCGGTGAGGGTGACGTTCCGCTGCTTTTCGTCGACTTCGTAATCACCCTCAGGATCGATTCCGTCCTTCGCCATTCCCTCAGCGCGCTCAAGCAGGGCGGCAATCTCAGCGGCCCGCATGTATTTTTCCTGGGGTCGCTCCACCTGACCTGAAATGATCAGAGGTGTGCGCGCTTCATCGACGAGAATGGAGTCAACTTCGTCAATGATGCAGTAGTGGAAATCCCGTTGCACCACCTCCTCGATATCGTTCGCCATGTTGTCGCGCAGGTAATCGAACCCGAGCTCGCTGTTGGTGGCGTAGGTGATGTCGCAGGCGTAATTGCGGCGGCGGTCTGCCGGCGCCATGTCCTGCTGAATCAGGCCAACCGAGAGGCCAAGAAAGCGATGCACCTGGCCCATCCACTCGGCATCGCGGCGGGCGAGATAGTCGTTCACGGTCACCACGTGAACGCCTGCTCCGGTGAGGGCGTTCAGATAGGCCGGCAGGGTGGCCACCAGGGTCTTGCCCTCACCCGTCTTCATCTCGGCGATCTGCCCCTCATGAAGCACCATGCCGCCGATCAGCTGCACATCGAAGTGACGCATGCCCAGCACCCGCTTGCCGGCTTCACGCACCACGGCGAAGGCCTCGGGCAGCAGTTCGTCGAGCAGCTGCCGCTGCCGGGCAGGACTCCCGGCATTCTCCAGCCGCTGGCGGAACTCAGCGGTCTTGCCGCGCAACTGATCATCGCTGAGGGGGGCGATGTCCTCCTCAAGCAGGTTGATGTCGGAGACGATCGGCTGGTAGCGCTTCAGCTTGCGGGCATTGGGATCACCAAGCAGCAGCTTGAGCATGGAGAAATCCAGCCGAATCGGGCCACTCTACCACCGCCACCTTCCTGTGAGTGGGGCAGAAGGGAGCTGTGGCAAGGCTTTTCAGAGATCGAAGCGGAGGTTCAGGCAGGGACAGAAGGGCCGATCGACGGTCCAGGTCAGGCCGCTTCCATAGGCTGATGGCCCGCTTCCGACGGACCGGCCAGCCGTTGACATCGCCGAGCCCACCCCCTGCCGCGAACGATGACCGGCGGGGACGCCCCGATCCCGACGGGTTGCGACTGATCCGACATCGCCCGGGGGCCCCTGGCCTGCAGCTGGGGCTTGGACCTGGGGGACTCCCGCTCGGGGCGCTCGGGCAACTCAAGAGGCTGCTGGATGAAGACAGCTTCTGGGCCCAGGGGCGAAGCCACCGGCAGCTGCGGAGGATGCTCAGCGGCAGCGACGCCGTGGTCACCGCCTGGGGAGCGCGACCCGGTGGCCTGGGGAGGGCGATGGAGCTGGTCGGATTCGGGAGGGCCACCAGCGACGGACTGTTCCGGGCGGTGCTGTGGGATGTGGTGGTCGCAGGCAGCCACCGTGGCCAGGGGATCGGCCGTCGCGTGGTGCGCACCCTGCTGGAGGATCCCGCCCTCGCCCAAACCGAACGGGTGTACCTGATGACCACACGAGGTCAGCGGTTCTACCGCCAACTCGGTTTCAGGGACGTCGGCAGCCAGAACCTGCTGATGCTGGATCAGGTCTCGACAGATTCAAGCGGATGAAGAGATTCGAACTCTCGACCCTCTCCTTGGCAAGGAGATGCTCTACCACTGAGCTACATCCGCATTGCGGCCAGATTCCCTGACCTCTCCGTCGCCGGGCGACCGATCACTTGAGCATGCCCCATGGAGGGGCCCCCGGTCAATTCTTGCCGAAACTCCGCCAGGCCATCGGCTGAGCCTGCTGACACCTGCACCAGTGGCCCGGAGCGACAGGCTGAAGCGGCGAAAGCCCAGGGATGAGAACGACGCTGCGCGACTCTGGATGAGCGTCGGCTCAACCGTGACGACGGACCGTGTCAGCAGGACCTGCATTCCTGGCGGTTCCCTCCACCCCCCTTCAGGCAGCAAGATTCCAAAGTGAAGGGTCTCGCGCCACTGGGCGGAAGGAGTGTCGGAGACTTGCTCGGATGCGCTGAAGCAAAGGCGAAACGCCCATCACGATCAGGCTGGCTCAGAAGGCGGTTCATGGGTTTGGCATCGCTGCCGCAGCCCGCCGACCTGGGCCTGATGGGAGCGGGCAACCGGGCAAGCTGTCTGCTCCTTGCCGGCAACTGAGGCCAGTCCATCGGCGCCATGCGGGGGTCAGGGTGCTCCAAGAAGCGGGACGCCGTGGTCCCCACGCGCTGCCCAGCCGCCGCAGCGGGTTGCGGGCACAGTCAAGCCGGCAGCACAGCCCGCAGCAGCCCCGGCACATGCGTGATGATTCGGCCTGGTGCGCCCATGCTCCCTGAGTGAACCGTCAGGCCTGCCAACAGCGCAGCCGTTGAAGCTCATTCAGACTCCCTCGCTGCCGCGTTCACCGACCCACGGGGAGCTGTTCATGGCGGCCTTGGGTACTCCCCACATGACCTCGACCCCTGCCCGGGATCAGGGCTGCAGGGCCTTGGAGCACCGGCAGAGGAGGCAGGTCTTCTCCTGAACGACACAGGCAGAAACAGACTCCTGACAGGTGCGGGTCATCACGGGGGCCACCAGGTCGTGAACCGGGCAAAGCCGGGGCTCCGTGATCGAAGGCCACAAGCACCCACTGCACCGCCTGGGATCGGCAGGTGGATGTCTGATCAGGCGGGTAGCGGGTGGTGGGAGCACCCTGGGCATGATCGCCCCAGCGGTACAGCACCCAATCTGGGATGGGGACCCTGGGAGCCTGCTCTGCAACACACGAACGGAGGCGGCGCGAGCTGATCTGGGGGTGGCTGGTCTCGCTGAGGGAGCTCTGGCATCAGAGGAACACGCCTGCAGCTCTGATCAGCACTGAAGCCTTGAGGAGCTGAGCCTTCAGCAACAGCCACCCAGGCGAGGCTTCTGGGGATGGGTACCCCGGGAAAGGGTTCGCGGCTGAAAGGGTCCACGTCGGGCGAAGTCTGGCCAATGGAGCTGCGCTGATCAGGGGTGGATCCGTCCTATGGCCGAACACCAGACCCATGAACCGAATCCGCGGATCCAGCCGACCACATGCCAGAAGAGGACAGGGTGGATCAGATGATGAACATGCGGTCCGGAGACATCAGAGCAGCAGGGCCCTGATTGACCTCTGCGCTATGCGACCGGATTGACGACGGCAAGGTGAAGTGCACAGGCCTTGGAGGCTCGGCAATTGACGCAGCAGACAGAGGCCCAGGCAGGGTATGATCGCGCCCACTTTCGAAGAATGTGTGATTACATCCGAAGAAACAAGATTGCCTAGATCACAACCCAGAGCGGCGGGAGGCAGGTATCGCCCCGAGATTGATGGTCTCAGGGCATTTGCAGTAATAGCGGTCATCATCAACCACTTCAACAAGGAGATTCTGCCGAGCGGCTACCTTGGAGTGGATATATTTTTTGTAATATCTGGATTCGTAATTACTTCTTCGCTGGCGGATAGAAAAAGTAAGAATTTTGGTGATTTTTTATCTGGATTTTACGAGCGGCGCATCAAGCGCCTGGTGCCCGCATTGGTGGTCTTCGTTCTGATCACCAGCGTTTTAATCAGCCTGGTCAATCCAGAGCCACAATTGGCACTTGGCATCGGCCAGAAGGCACTCTTTGGAATCTCGAATATATCGCTCTTCAGTGAGTCAGCCGACTATTTCTCACAATATACAGATTTCAACCCCTTTGCCCACACCTGGTCGCTAGGTGTTGAAGAGCAATTTTACCTTCTTTTTCCATTCCTGATCTGGTTTTCTGGGTTTGGACGGCAAGCCCCTAACGGCGCTCGAAATCTCTTCTTGTGGGTGGGGGCATTTTCGATCGCATCTTTGATTGGATTCATGTATTACTATCCAATCAATCAGCCAGCCGCCTACTTCCTTATGCCAAATCGCTTCTGGGAGATGGCGGCTGGATGCTTGATCTTTATTGGTTTTCAGAAGCGAGTCTGGATTGAGCAGGCGCTGGAGCGAGTGCCGCCATTGATTGTCGTGGCAGCCATGGTAGGGGTGATGTTCCTGCCAGTAAGCCAGGCAAGAGCAGCAACTCTATCAATCGTAGCTCTGTCTGCAGTTCTCATCGCTTGCCTCAAGCATGGAACAGCAGCATTCAAAGCTTTCACAGCAGAAAGAGTTGTTTATATTGGCCTGATATCATATTCGCTATATCTTTGGCACTGGGGAGTGCTTGCAATCAGTCGCTGGACAATTGGGATTCACTGGTGGTCAGTTCCCATACAAGCCATCTTGATACTTGTATTAGCAATTTTGTCATACAGACTTATTGAAAAGCCGTTCAGAGGGATTCAAGTTGCCCAAGGAAGAAGACCAATTACCATTATCGCCGGCCTGGGCGCTTTGCTGGCCTTTTCAATTCCGGTAACCCTGGCAGCCGAAGAGGCTGAGGAGAACACAAACCACATCTTTCTTGGAGTTAAAGCCAATCTAAAGGGACGCGGAGGCGAATCCCTGACAGATGAATACAAGATCCCAGGTACAGCTGGACGCTGGGCAGGAGAAGACTGCGTCTTGTCAAGCAATGATGATGCTGGCAATATAATTAAGATTTCTGATTGCACATTGGGTGATTTCAAAAATGCAAAGAAAAGGATCCTTGTAATCGGAAATTCCTATTCCGCTTCATTCGTTGAAGCATTCGATGATCTGGTCAAACAAGATCAATATGCCGTCACTATAACTTCATCATGGGGTGCTTCGCCTGCAAAGGAAATTCAAAACACTTCAGAGGACGAGGAGACAGCGAATAACTATTACTGGAATTCGGTTATTCCCGAGATGATAGCCAAACTGCAGCCTGGAGACATTGTTTTTTCAATCTTCAAGACCGATGATTTTGCACCAAAGAAATTGTCAACCGAAGATACTAATGCAATTAAGACTTTGGAACAGGGGATCGCCCGACTTTCAGACCATTTATCGGCCCGAGGCATAGGATTTGTTTTCCTTCATACTTTGCCGTTTGAGCGAGAGGCCAATTGCACGCCTGATATGGCAATTCCTCAGTGGTATGCACCGCCGTGGAGCAATAGATGCTTGATACCCGATAAAGAGCAAACCCTAATCAGGAGAAAAGAGCTTGACACAGCGCTTGCTCGCCTGAGTAAGACAAAAAAAGTCAAGGTGCTTGATCTGATAAATATTTTTTGCCCTACACATCTCTGCACATATGTGACACCTGAGGGGATGATCCTTTACCGAGATGAATGGGGCCATCCATCAATTGAAGCGGCGAGGAAATCAGAAGGATTAATACGTAAAGCGATTCTTGAAGCTGCCAGTGAAGTACAGAGATAGGATCAAGTCCATTTTAGGATATCCATGCTATGTCCCTTGGCCAGGGATTCGTAGGACATTGAAGAACTGGCTCAGTAATTACAGTATTCGCATACTGAGATACAAGCGCGCATGACTGCACGAGACCGGCATCTCTTCATGCTCGGCCAGCGGGGTGCATGGAGTTGTCACCGCTTGAGCGGCCAGTTCTTCTACAAGGGAAAAGAAAGGTATCCTGGACAGATCAGTATCGGAATATGAATCATGCGTGCCTGGGTTGAAGTTACAAAAGCTGAAAATGTGCAGACATCCACTTTTGACAAGACTCTGCAGTCGGCACGCACAAGAGCGGAGTTGTCATCATAGGCCATCTTGGTACATCTTAAGGCTCGCCACTAGTCCCACCTGGTCCACGTAATCGACACGACAAGTCAGGTCAGGCCGTGGACTGGAATGAGCGCTTCATCGATCGTCGCCTCGGTAAGACCGCTGGTTCACGTCATGGATAGTCCCTGCCAGCCAGTCGTTCAAGGACCAGCAAACAGACACGACAAGCGGAACAACCTCAGGAAGAAGAAGCTGTTGAGAAGGAGAACCGGATCGATGGAAACACGCTGGCCCTGTTGGCCATAGTCCAGTCCCCAGGCAATTTGGCCTGATTGAACCTGACCTGGTGCAGACGCTGAAGCCTCATGTTGGCTACCGCCTGCTGGTGACTGACAGCCACCGAGCCGCGGAAACTTGAGCAAAAACCATCTCGAGAGCTGGCATCCAGGACATCTCTCAGAGTTTCAAAGAGAGTGGCGCATGGCCGGGCATGCTCAGCACGGGCGGGACTCCATGTCCAGTCAGGTCCGCCTTGAACACGAACAAGGCATCGCAAAGACCTCAATCACAATAGATGATAAAATAAGCGCAGATAAGCCGCAAACTCGAGGCGCTCCATAAGCTAGCAAGTGTCTCTTCGTTCTTCACCGCCATGAGACAATCCACAAGCCTGTCGCAGAAATTCGATTTCACGTCATCTCTTGGCATCAGCATACTTGCATCACGATTGAGCAAAAATACATTGACACTTCGAAAAGTGTGAAGCCTCAGAAGCTCTTAAATCTAAGCAGTCCACTCAAGGGTCGGAAATGGATGATCCCTCCAGCGGTAATGTCCACGGACAGTGGCGGACAGGAGATGAGCAATGAATTCGCCCAATCCTGATTCCAGCACCGTTGCATGGTCGGCAGTAAACTACTGTCCCATCAATGGGATGGCTGATGCTTTCTTTTCGTTTTTTGTTCTTGATGAAAAGATTTACTCAGTCCATCGACGCTTCAATCTTGACATCCCTCGCATGAGTCACACTGAGGAGCTGTACTCCAGTGTGATCATTCTAAGCGAATACTGCGAGAACGACGGAAGTCTGGAGAAATTGCGCGAAGAGCATCTGACTCAGGGAGAAGACCCAAGGGTAGTTTCGGACGGAAAACAAGCCTTTATCGTCTGCTTTTATGGATCATACAAAGCCAGCGGCAGTACTTCCAGCATCAAAGTCATTCAATTACCATCTAGGTTCGAATCTCAAGTAAACCTGCCTCACAAGCTTAAGCCTGGGAAAAACTGGCAACCATTCCTCAAGGAGGGAATGCTCCATATTGTTCATGGCTTCTCGCCATTCATTATCCTTAAGCTTGATGAGAACTATACCGCTCAGATTGAGCACTATTACGAAACTGAGCTCGATATTTCTGCCCCTCATGATGGCTACACAATATTCAGAGGAGGAAGCAATGGCCTTACTCTTGGCTCTGGCGTTATTGGGACAGGCCATCTAACCACAAGCAGACATGAGCATCGGCCATTCATCTGGGCTATTTCTGAATCGAACAGGCTCAGAGCCATCATTCCCACCAAAGTTTCAGGTTTTCGCGAAAAGGGATTCAATGTCATAGACCCAACATCTCTTTTCCTCTGGAGAGAGAATCTCTATCTCGGCATATGTGCCACTGAGAGAGAATGGTTTTTTGCTCAGCGTTTCTGGAATCTATTGATTCAGATACCTGCGGCCTCTATCACGCAAAGCAGCTCAACCCTTGAGCAGGCTGCAGAATTAATTGAGAATGGCCTTTCTGGCATTGGAGCCAGAAGCGATATTACAGCAAGCATCACAATAATCCCAGAGCAGCTGCATAGCGACTATCCACTATCTCGAACAACTGATGGGATTGGCAGTTCTGAGGCGGAAGGCTGCCTTGCATACGGTCCCTACCTCACAATCAAACACGAGCGCGACTATGTAGCCATCGTGGCTTACTCATGTGGACATCCTCATGGGACAGAGGAGCTGGGTGTTTTTGATATCAGCATCAGCCTGGAAGGCACTGTAGAAACGCTGGCAGAATTCCGTCTTCATGGAACGGACAGGAAGTTGAGCGAATTTGAGGTAACATTTTCTACCATAGGGAAATTAGGGTATTCTCTGGAAACCAGGATATTCGCAAGCAAGCAGTCAAACCTTGAGATCTTTGACATCAGGCTTGTCGAAGTACCCCGATAAGTGTCAACACCATCAGGCCGTCATCCGTGAATCGCCCTGTGGCCAGGGATCATATAAATGGCCAACTCGCCTTGAATCATGGTTGAAGGAAATCAATTTCCTGATGTCCTGCAGAATTACGCTTCGGCGGCATCCCCACGACTCGAAAGTTAGGTCCGCCCATATTCAAAGCGCCAGAGATTCTCACCATTTCGTCTATAAAATGAAAATCGTGGATAGCATTTCAATACCTACTCCTGCAACATGGCCCGGCCAATGATGAACCTTGAGACCAGATTGATCGGCACCTCAAGAACAATCGCCACGATCTGGGCAGAGATGAGATCGGCAAAGCCGGATCGTTGACATTTTAATCACGCCTGGCTGATCCTCATTGGAAACATAACGGGCCAGCGTCGCAGAAGGCCGTTCATGCAATACTGCCGGAATCTGTCTGCCTGAAACGCAATCCTCTTCAAGCGCTCATCAACCGAGAACGATCAAATCTGGATCGCGCTCTCAGAATCACCACACCTACCGGCTTGATGATCCATGTGCCGGGACCACTGCTGATCGAACATTCTTGACAGCATCGACAGTAATGCAGCCACCGTGAAAGCATGTCCCTCCTTGGAAGGCTTAAGCAAAAAACTACGATTCTCCCAAGGGTGCTCACACTGATGAGCGCTGCTCGATGCAGTGGGAGACTGGGCTTCCTCAGCGGTCTTCCACCAACGGACAAGCGGCCTGGAGTAGAAGGCATGCTCACACGCAATAGGTTCCAGGCTCAAGGCCGTCAAGGCGTTAAGGCCGGTTTTGCCTGGATCACGACGGTCAGAGTGTCGGCTGCGGCCGATAGTTTCGAGAGCAGAGCTCTGGCTGGCATCAGCTCGATCTGCCTCTGCCGCTGGCTGCACCCCAGCTGTCGTGGGTCTGGGTTGTGATCCTGCGTGGGAGGTTGGCATGGCTCATGCTCCGGGGAACTGACGGCACGCTCCGGCGTCCCTGATCAGATTCCTAGGCGTCGTCTTGGCTCCTTGTGAAGGGGAGAGACCGAATGGACTGCTTTCCTGACGCAGGGGGGGATAAGATCAATACAGATCCATACCGCCAAGCGGTTGGAAGTCAAACAATTCGATCAACGGAGCGCGTCCGATGGAAGTTTCAGATTTTTACAAATTATTCGATCCAACCAAGGCTGAAATACTGATACTGGACGAAGAGACGATCAAGCTTGGAGATCACGTAGACTTCTTTTATGCATACTTCATGCTTGAAGGCGTTTTATATTCCGTAAATGGGAGATTTCCGGTACAACCCTACTACAACTTAGGGAAGCCTGATTTCCATGATGACCGGGTATTCCTGAAGCGCTATCGCGAGAATGGAAATGGATACGAAATTGACGACATCGTGGATCTTGGCCCGGGCGGAGACCCCAGAGTCGTCTCAGACGGGAAAAATGCATATGCTATTATCATAACAGTCAATTTAAATGAAAAGGATCCACTTGGTGCCTCACTTTATGATATTCGCGAAAAGCGAAGGGTAGCGATACGCGTTCAAGATCCTAATTTTGTATACGGAAAGAACTGGCAGCCATATCTATCCAACGGCGAATTATTTTTTGTGCACCGACTAACGCCTTTCCGAATCTATAAACTTAATATCCAAAACGGGATTGCTGAGCTCATCCGTGAAGCAGATATAAATTTTAAGCTCCCTCAGTTTCACTCCAATACAGGCGCGGACTCCTTTCAAAGCTTCCCAATGTTCAGAGGTGGAGGCAACGCGTTAGAGAGCGATGGCTGGATCTATGGCCTCGGGAGGGCAACATCCCAAAGATATAGGCATCATCCATTTTTCTGGTCGGCACGCAATGGCAGTGACCTCACAATCGTCATGACCGGATTTTTTTACGACTTTTACCGATGTGGTTTTAATATAATTGATCCTACGAGTATTTTTTATCACAACGGCGATCTTTACTTTGGACTGTGCTGTACGGAGCGAGATTGGGCACACAATCAAGCACTACTGCACTTATTGGTAGTTTTTAGAGGGGATGAAGCCAAGTCTGGATTACGATTGTCAGATTTTTTTGAAGAGCGCGCAATTTGCGAAAAGGGAGGAGTCCCAAACCTCAGTCGCCATATGTTCTTTTGCATCGAGATGCCTTGTGGGATAGCGAGCATACATGAATTTGGTGGCCGTGTTTCAGTAGGGGAACGTGGACATTTAATTCATGGGCCCTACCTGCCAGTCCAAACTGAAGGTCAGTTTTGCGCAGAGCTCAGCTACTTGACAAAGTCGATTCATCCAGATGAAATGATTGTCGGAAATTTTGAAGTTACTGCGTGCAAATTGGATAGCAGTGGCAACCAAATTGGCTTCGAAACACTTGGGATCGTAGACTTGGTGTCTACCAACATGACAATGGGCGAAGCACGTATAGAATTTGATACCACTACTCACCTTGGTGATCTATTGGAGTTTCGTGTGTTCGTGGAAGAAGGTGTCCTGTTGAATGCATACCACATTCGCACATGGGACGTCATCGACACCTCGACCAACAGCACATCAACACCCATGACCTTAGAAAGCGATCCTTAAATACTTTGGCTCTCAGCAACCAAGCCTGTCTATAGTTTACTTAGGCAGAAGTGCTTCGCAATACAAATCGGGGCACTGACCAATGCAGAATGTATCGAAAAAACATAATCAAAACAGGCCTATTCTTAACATGGACAAGGAGGCAGCATGTGAGGTGTCCATAGATAATCGAGTTTATTCTAGGGCACTCTATCAGAATCTAGTGAGGTAGTATGTTCAACATCGCCTGTTCGTTGAACTGATTCAAGCTGCGACTGAATAGTCAGTGAGGTAGACAGGTCAACCAAAGGGATCGTTCAAGACCTTCGGACAAACCCAGAAGATCTGACACATCACCCAATAGCTCATGATCGGCCGAGACATCTGACCCGCCAACCATTCACTTCTGGAGATGCAAGGAGGCCAGCTCATTAGGGACTCCTGAAAAAGCCAAATCAACTGCGCTGCAACTGGTCTCAGCGGTTGGAAGCCGATAAACTGGCAGGGAACGCGGCAATTGCGGATTGTCGCCACTGACGATGGCCGCACATGTACCGGAAG
>NZ_JAYGIA010000024.1:0-23177 GCF_034931165.1 Synechococcus sp. BA-124 BA4
GTTCCGCGGCCCGCCTGCGGTCCTGGCGTGTCGGGGTGGCGGGCAGCTCCAGGGTCATCTCCCCCCGCAGCAGGGCCCGGACCCGGGCCTCCTGCCCCCAGCGCAGACCGCCGCGGCCATCGGGCACCGGCTCCAGCCATCCCTGGCCGGTGAGCTGCCGCAGCAGGGTCCGCCACTGGTCGCGGTCCAGCTCCTTGCCGATGCCGTAGACACTCAGGTTCTGGTGGCCCAGGGACCGCACCCGGGCTGTGTCGGCACCCAGCAGCACGTCGGTGAGGTGGGCAGCCCCGAAGCGCTGGCCCGTGCGGAACACGGCCGAGAGGGCCTTCTGGGCCGCCACGGTCCGGTCTTCCAGGACCTGGGGCTCGAGACAGCGGTCGCAGTTCCCGCAAGGCTCAGCCAATGTTTCGCCCAGATGGGCCAGCAGCACCTGGCGACGGCAGCCCGGTGCCTCGGTGAAGCCCACCAGCGCGTCGAGCTTGCCGTGCTCGATCCGCTTCTGGGCGGCCTCGGCCTCGGAGTCCTCGATGAAGCGTCGCAGCTGGGGCACATCCCCCGGCCCATGCACCATCCAGGCGGTGGCCGGAAGTCCGTCGCGTCCCGCTCGGCCGGTTTCCTGGTAGTAGGCCTCCAGGCTCTTGGGCAGATCCAGATGGGCGACGAAGCGCACATCCGGTTTGTCGATGCCCATTCCGAAGGCGATCGTGGCCACCACCACCACGCCGGCGTCGTTGCGGAAGCGACTGAGGGCACGGGAGCGCTCTCCGGCGTCCATCCCGGCGTGATAGCCCACAGCCTCGTGGCCGGCGGACTGCAGCAGGGCGGTGAAGCTGTCCACGCGGCTGCGTGAGCGGGCGTAGACGATGCCGGCTTCACCCCGGAACCCCTCCAGGAAGGCCAGCAGCTGCTCCCTGGCCTCCTGCTTGGGCCGCAGCAGGTAGCGGATGTTGGGACGATCGAAGCTGGCCAGGAACACCCGCCCCTGCTCGAGGGCCAGGCGCTCGATGATCTCGCCACGGGTGCGTGGATCGGCTGTGGCCGTGAGGGCCAGCCTTGGCACCTGCGGGACGCGCTGGGCGAGGACCTCCAGCTGCAGGTATTCGGGGCGGAAGTCGTGGCCCCACTGGGAGACGCAGTGGGCTTCATCAATGGCGAACAGGGCCAGGGGTCTGTCCTGCAGTCGCTCGAGCAGATCTCCGCCCAGCAGCCGCTCCGGTGAGACGTAGAGCAGATCCAGTTCACCCCTCTGGAGGGTGCGCCAGAGGGTGCCGGTGGCTTCGCTCGTGAGACCCGAGTGCAGCGCCGCCGCCCTCACCCCGGCCTGGAGCAGGGCCAGCACCTGATCGTCCATCAGAGCGATCAGGGGCGAGACCACCACCGTCAGGCCCTCACGGCAGAGAGCGGGCACCTGATAGCAGAGCGATTTGCCGCCACCGGTGGGCATCAGCACCAGACCGGAGCCGCCGGCGATCACATGCCGCACGATCGCCTCCTGCGGACCACGGAAGTCGTCGTAGCCGAACACCTCCCGCAGCACCAGCAGCGGATCGCTGCCCTCGAAGCGGCTCGGCATGACCGTGGACTTCGTCATGGTGCGTCCCACAATGGCCCCATGGATGGTTCCCCCGCTGCCTCGCCGTCGTCCTCCCGCCGTGGCGCCAGGGTGGGCCGCAGCGCCACGGCCTGGGGCTTTCTGGCTCCGGCGCTGCTGCTGTTGAGTGTTTCGGTGCTGATCCCGGCCGCGATGGCCCTGGTGATCAGCTTCACCGCCACCGGGCTCGACGTGAGCGAACCCTTGCGCTTTGTCGGCCTGGCCAACATCCGGCGGCTCCTGGCCGATCCGGTGTTCCTGCAGGTGCTGGGCACCACCTTCCTCTATCTGATCGGAGTGGTGCCGCCGATCGTCCTGGGATCCCTCACCCTGGCCGTCCTGGTGAACCGCCAGCTGCCCGGCATTCACCTCTTCCGTGCCGCCTTCTACACCCCGGTGCTGGTCTCGATCGTGGTGGCGGCCATCGCCTTCCGTTGGCTGTATGCCGAAAACGGTCTGATCAACGGTTGGCTGACCGCCTGGCTGGGGGAGGCGTTCACGCCGATCGGCTTTCTCACCACCCCCTGGCTGGCGCTGCCGGCCGTGATGCTCGTGACCCTCTGGAAGGGCCTGGGCTACTACATGGTCATCTTTCTCTCGGGTCTCCAGGGCATCTCGCCGGAGCTCTACGAAGCCGCCGCCCTCGATGGCAGCGAGGGCTGGCGGCGCCATCTCGACATCACCCTGCCGTTGCTTCGTCCCTACATCACCCTGGTGGGGGTGATCTCCGCGATCGCCGCCACCAAGGTGTTCGAGGAGGTGTATCTGATGACCCAGGGGGGACCGGCCGATTCCACCCGCACCCTCGTCTATTACGTCTACGACCAGGCGTTCTCCGAGCTGGACATCAGCTACGCCTGCACGGTGGGTCTGGCCCTCTTCCTGATCGTGCTGATCTTCAGCCTGCTGCGTTTCCTGGCGGTGGGAGAGAAGGGCTTCAGCTGAGGGAGCCCAGGCTGAGGAGGCCAGCCTGATGGTCAAGGGAATGGCAAGCTTCTGAATTGGCGCGCGCCCTGGTGTCGCGTGGTCCGTGAGGTCAGGGATGGGCAGCAGCATCGGCGTGGTGGGGGGCGGCCAACTGGCCTGGATGCTGGCGGCGGCGGCCCGGGAGCAGGGCATTGAACTGCACGTGCAGACCCCGGAGCTCACCGATCCCGCCGCACGGCTGGCCACCAGCGTGGTGCGGGCGCCGCTGGGCGATCTGGCGGCCTCCCGCCGTCTGGCCGAGAGGGCTTCGGCGATCAGTTTCGAGAACGAATGGCTCGACCTTGAGGCCCTCGCCCCGCTGGAGCAGGAGGGGGTGGTCTTCATTCCCCGGCTGCAGTCCCTGGCGGATCTGGTCTGCAAGCGCCGACAGCGCCAGTTGCTGGAGCGGTTGCACCTGCCCTCGCCGCGCTGGTTCCCGCTGGAGCAACTGCTGACTCCCCCGCCTGTGCTTGAGCCGGAGGATCCGCCGGTGGACGGAGCCGAGGACCGCGCCGCTGAAGCGGCTGAGCCAGAGACGCCTCAGCCACCCCAGCTCCCGCCGGGGTTCGACTTTCCGTTGATGGCCAAGGCTGTGCGGGGGGGCTACGACGGACGCGGCACCCGGGTGATCCGCAGCCAGGCGGAACTGGAGGCCCTGATCGAGACTGAGGATCCAGGCCTGTGGCTGCTGGAGGAGTTCGTGGCCTTCGAGCAGGAGCTGGCGCTGGTGGCCTGTCGCGATCACCTCGGGGCGGTTCAGTGCTACCCCCTGGTGGAGACGCACCAGCATGATCAGGTCTGCGAGTGGGTGCTCGCGCCCGCTGCCGCCAGCCAGGCGGTGGAGGCCCGCGCCCGCAACGTGGCGGCTTCGCTGCTGGCTGCGCTGGATTACGTGGGCGTGCTCTCGATTGAATTCTTCTACGGACGCTCGGGCCTCCTGGTCAATGAGCTCGCCCCGCGCACTCACAACTCCGGCCATTACACGATCGAAGCGTGTCGCACCAGCCAGTTCGCCCAGCAGGTGCGCATCGTCGCCGGAGAGCCCCTCGGAGACACCTCCATGCAGCTCAGCGGCGCGTTGATGGTGAACCTGCTGGGTTTCGAGACCTCCACGGCGGCCTACGCCAGGCAGCGCCAGGCCCTGGAGTCCCTGGCCGGCGCTCACCTGCACTGGTACGGCAAACGTCTGGCCCTGCCCGGACGCAAGCTGGGTCACATCACCCTGGAGCTCAAGGCCTCAGCTGCGGCCGAGCGGGCCAGGGAGGCAGCCCTGCGTCTGGCTGAAGTCCGGGCGATCTGGCCGCTGCCACCCGCTCGTACCCCTTAGAGTTTCTGCGGACTGCTGTGTTGGTGACTGCCTTTCACAGTTTCTGATCTGACTCCCTCTTCGACGTGGGTGGTCTGTCGTGACGGTGACGTACACCGGCCTCGTTGCCGGAAACCGAGCCCCACTTTGACCGCTCCTCTGGTACTACCAGGTCGAACACTGGGGCAAGACGGCACGGCGGTTCACCCTTTTCAATCCTTGAGACAGAGCAGCTCCAGGCGTTTCTGGAGCTGCTCCCGGGGCCAGGTGGTCAGCACGAACACCTCCTGGGCCGTGCTGCCCCGCCGGGCCAGCAGCTTGTATCCCCCGTTGATCGGAACCGACACCCGCAGACGCAGGCGTGGGCTGTGTCCCTTGACACGGCTGATCACGGCCGGGGTGATCGTCTCGATGCCTTCGTCCCGGGCCAGGGCTTTGAGCACGGGAATCAGACCTTCCACGTAGGTGCTGTGGGTGATCACCACCCGGCCCATGGGTATTTCTCTCAGGTGACCAAACCTAGGCAGGACCGCTAGGACGATGAAGCCCTTCGCCGATCCGCGGTGGTTTTGACACGCGCGTCGCTCAGTCTCGAGCTCAGCCGCCACCTCGGCGAAGCCGTTGAAGTGCTCACCCTGGTTGAGCCCTTGCGGCGCCAGGTGCGCGGCCTGGAGGTCTGCTCCGGACGGGTGTTCAGCTACGTGCTCGACCGGGGCGCCCTCACGCTGCAGGTGCGCAACCTGCTTGTGTTCAGCGTCTGCCCTCAGGACGATGCCCTGATGGGACTGGCCTGAGTCCCGGAGTCGATCCGCGTCGGTGTCCCGGCCGCCCCTGCGGGGATCACTCCCGCTCGAGAGGTGCCATCGTCAGCCCTTCCTGGCTGAGTTGCTGGTGGTACAGCTCAGCCTGCTCCTGGGGCCCGCTCCAGACCACGGCGGAACCCTCGGAGTCGATCTGATGGGCCAGCTCCCAGGCCCGGTCGGGTCCCATGCCCGGCAGGTAACGCACCAGGCAGTTCACCACGTGCTGGAAGGTGTTGACATCATCGTCGAGCACGACGACCCGGAGATGGGGATAGTGCTGGCGTTGCCGGATCCCCGCCGGGATCGTCTGAACTCCCGGTGCTGCCATCGTTGGACTGCGTCTGGGACAGCCCCATCCTAGGTAAAGTCTGAATCACTGTTGCTTGGGCGATCCCATGCTCATCACCCTTGGCTGGGCTTCCCTGGCTGCGTTGTTCAGCTTTTCGATCGCCATGGTGGTCTGGGGCCGCAACGGCGACGGCACGATCAATTTCTGATCGCCCCAGGGCCCACTCCACACCCGGATGCCTGACTTTCCCCTCTCCAGCACCAATGCCCTGGCACTGACCGCCTCGGTGTTGCTGGTCTTCGTCACGGGAGGGGTGATCTACCTCTCTGCGGTCGAGTGGCGTGACCGTCGCCGGGCCAGGAGACCTGCCCGCTCGCCTTCGGGTCGTCTGTCTTCCGGGCGACGGTGACTTCAGTACGGCCAGAACCCCTGGCCCCGTGGTCCTGGAGCGAGTCTGCCGACGTCCTGATCCCTCCACCGGACGTGGCTGCTCACCAACCTTGGCGAGAGACCTCACTCGCAGATCTGCTGCAGGCGTTGGCATCCTCCAGCCCGCCGGCAGCTTGTTCGGGGTGTTTTTCTTCAGCCGATGGTCGCCTGGAGCCGGGTCTGGCCCTGGCGTTCTGTCTGGCCACGGATCCGACCGGAGATCCAGCCCCAGCACACGCCCCAGCATCACCCGGTCCCAGACCAGAGCCCTGGGCGGAGGACGCCATGGCCGCCTCCCTCGAGCCGTTGCGCCTGGCCGCTGACGAGAGGCGCCGGCAGCTGGCCGGCGACACGGTCACCTACGTGGTCAACCGCAATCTCAATGTCAGCAACCACTGCGTCAAGCACTGCGGCTTCTGTGCCTTTCGCCGCGACGCCGGCAGCGCAGGGGCGTACTGGCTCGATCTCGACACCCTGCAGGAGCGGGCGGCAGAGGCCCAGGCACTGGGGGCCAGTGAACTCTGCCTGCAGGGCGGGCTCAATCCGGAGGCCCGGCTTGAGGGGAGCTCCCTGCGCTATCACACCAGGCTGCTGGAGGCCCTCGGGCAGGCCGCCCCGGGACTTCACCTGCATGCCTTCTCACCCCAGGAGCTGCTGTTCATCGCCGAGCAGGACCAGCTGCCGCTGGACACCGTGCTGGAGGAGCTGGAGGCCGCCGGACTGGGTTCGATTCCCGGCACCGCCGCCGAGGTGCTGAGTGAGACGGTGCGCCGGCAGCTGTGCCCCGAGAAGCTCTCCGCCCGGGCCTGGTGCGCCGTTGTGCTCCAGGCCCATCGCCGCGGGCTGGCCACCACCGCCACCCTGATGGCCGGTCATCTCGAGACCAGCGCCGATCGGGTCGCCCATCTGCTCACCCTGGTGGAGCTGCAGCGACGGGCCTGGGATCGGCACCAGCCCGGGTTCAGCGAATTCGTGCTCCTGCCCTACGTCGGTGAGGCGGCTCCGGCCCCCCTGCGCCATCGGGTTGGACGCGACCAGCCCGATCGCACCGAGATGCTGGTGCTCACCGCTCAGTCCAGGCTGTTGCTGGGCTCCTGGTTCAGGAACCACCAGCCCAGCTGGGTGAAACTGGGCCTGGATGGCGCCAGTGAAGCTCTGCGCTGGGGATGCAACGACCTGGGTGGCACGCTCATGGAAGAGCACATCACCAGCATGGCCGGAGCCCGCGGAGGCACGGCCCAGTCGCCGGAACGACTGGAGGCTGCCGCCCGCTGCCTGGACCGCCCGGTGCGGCGACGCACCACGCTGTACGCCATGACCTGCCCCCCACCATGACCCTCTCCCTGCCGCACTGGAAGGGTCTGCCGCCTGCACCCCGTCTGGGGCCCCTGCCGATCACGACAGCGCTGATCGCCCTGCTCGTGCTGGCTCCCGCCAGCCAGCTCCGCCGCTTTCCCCGCTCCAACGCCGAAGGGCTGGAGCGGGTGGTGGGCGTGGCCACCCTGGTCCAGAGCTTCCAGTCGGATGAGGCCCGGCCGGTGCCGCTGCTCTGGCAGGAGCGTCTGGGCGCCGAGCCGGCTGCCCGGCTCTGGGCCCGTCAGCGCGGCAGCTGGTGGCAGTTCTGGGGTCGGGAAGGGTCGGCGCACCTGGTGGTGCCGGCCAGATTGTTCGGCCCCCAGGCCGGTGCCGTCCTGCCCGGCCGGGCCGTGCGGGTGGACGACCTGGTGGTGATCGCTCCCGATCCCCTCTCTCAGCAGACACTCCAGCAGCAACTGCGTCGCACCACCCGGCCGCCCCGGGGGCTGGAGCAACGCTGCGTCAACCTGTTGCGCAGCCGCCAGGCGGTGGTCTGGACCAAGCTCGCTCTGGCGCAGATCTCCGGTGATCTCGCTCCGTTGCTGCAGCGCTTCCAGCAGGGCTGCCTCACGGTGAACGCCGAGGCGGACGGTCTCAGCTGGCAGGGGGAGGCCAGCGCCAAGCCCGATCCAGCGGCTCCAGCCCAGCCTCTGCCGCCGCAGCCGGCCCCCAGCCGGGATCCCCTTCCCGCTGATCTGCTCCTGGAGGTGGCCGGGGCCCGTCTGGATCAGCTCCTCGACGCCCTGCTCAGCAATGCTGTCATCCGTCAGCCGCTGATGGACCGCTATGGCCTCGATCAGGCCGCCCTGGAGCGTCTGCAGGGGACTCCGTTCCTGCTGCGCCTCAGACCCCAGCCCAAGGGTCCATTCCTGGCGTCGCTGGAGTTGCAGCTCGCGGTGGGTCAGGACCGCTCCGGCTGGACCCGCTGGTTGTCGGCCCTGAGCCAGGCCCTGGAGAGCCAGGGCCTGAGCGACCAGCGCTCTCCCACCAGTCCCGGACCGGCAGCGGCGGCCAACGCCGTGCAGGCCAGGTTGCCCAGCAGCCTCTGGCTGCGCGAGGACGGCACCCCCCTGGGGGGCTGGCGCTGGGTGGTGCCGGCCGCCGGTGGAGCCCCTGAGCTGTTGTTCGTACTCGGCGCCGCTCTGCCCAGCGCTGAACGATTTCCGACGGCCAGGCCCCCGGCGGGGGGTGGACTCAGTCTGCGCGCCAGGCCGGAAGCTCTCGCGGCCCTTGGGCTTCTGCCTCCTGATCTGCCGGCCGTGGCACGGCGCTCCACCCAGCTGGAACTTCGCTCGGTTCCTGTGGCCACCCCCAGGACACGGGCCACCTCTGGAGGCGATGCGGGGTTGTCGTGGTTGTGGGGTTCACTGACGCTGAAGACTCCCCAGACTGAGGAGCCTGGATCCGGCAGAACTGCTGGGGCCGGGCGCTGAGCTGGATCCTGAGCCGGTCAGCCCCCCTGGGAGGCGGCCGGAGGGTTGGCTTCGGGAACCACGGAGGGTTCGGTCTGGACTGAGTCGCTGGCGGCAGCGGAGACCTTGGTCTGCTGGGTCTGACGTTCGCGCCGGCGACGTTCAGCGGCCAGGGTCTCCTCCATCAGCTCGACGGCCTGGGCCATCTTCTCGAGGGTGCTGGCATAAAGGGTCAGATCCTTGTCGACACGCTCTTTCAGCAGACCCATGGATTCGCTGATCTCATGGGCGGCTTCCCGGAGGGCCTGGGGATCCACGGCATCGGCACCGCGGGCCTGCTGCAGCAGGCTTAGCAGCCCAACAGCGAACAGGCGCGAGTAGTGAAAGTCGGGCCTGTCGATTCCGGCAAGCACCCCGGCGATCGGCTCAGGCGCACCCTTGCCCCGCTGGGCCAGCCACTGCTTCACCTCCTCCAGGCTGTGCTCCCCGACGGCCTGCACGGCGGCGTCGCGCTTCGCCCGAATCTCCTGGGCATCGAAGCCCGAGGAGGCGCAGAGGGCGGCGAACAGGGGTTCTCTCTGCTCCGGCGGCCGGTAGCCCTTGGAAAACCCGTCAAAGACCTGGGTGAGGCCCACCGCGAACAGGCTGTCGCTGCGGAACCCGCTCTGCCGGCTGAGCAGATGCAACTCGACGAGCAGTTCATCGACCATGCGCCGGTACAGGGGTCCGATCACATAGGGAAAGGCTGCGTGGAAGACACGCTTGCTGTCAGCAACGGTGAGGCAGGCGCTCACACTCATCCGCTCGAATGCCTGGACCTTAGCGCTGCACCCCCCCGTGGCGATCGGGCGCTGGGCTCACTGTCGTCGGTAGGATCGACCGAGTTGCTTTGCCGTTGCCGATGATCCCGATCGTGATTGAGGATTCGGGCCGGGGTGAGCGCGCCTTTGATATCTACTCCAGGCTCCTGCGCGAGAGGATCATCTTTCTGGGCGAGCCAGTGACGGCAGAATCCGCCAATCGGGTGGTGGCGCAGCTTCTGTTTCTGGAGGCGGAAGATCCTGAGAAAGATATCTTTCTCTACATCAACTCCCCCGGCGGATCCGTCTACGACGGACTCGGCATCTTCGACACGATGCAGCACATCAAGCCCGACGTCCAGACGGTCTGTGTGGGCCTGGCCGCGAGCATGGGTGCCTTCCTGCTCACGGCTGGAGCCAAGGGCAAGCGCAGCAGCCTCCACCACTCACGCATCATGATTCACCAGCCCCTGGGCGGGGCCCGCGGGCAAGCCAGCGACATCCGCATTCAGGCGGACGAAATTCTCTACCTCAAGGACAAACTGAACCGGGAGCTCTCCGATCGCACCGGCCAACCTCTCGATCGCATCCAGCTCGACACTGACCGGGACTTCTTCATGTCACCGGCCGAGGCGGTGAGCTACGGGCTGATCGACAAAGTGATCGAAAAGCGTCCTGTCCGGCCGGTCTAGCTGAATTCAGGGGCGAGGTGGAGGGCCCAGCCGTCATGGCTGGACCTGCTCGCAAAACAGGCCGAACAGTGAATCGACCGGGATTGATGGTCAGGGCTGGTGATCTTCAGTCCTGGCCGGTGATCTCCAGACCATTCTTGCTGCCCTTGAGTTCCTTCCAGAGCATGCGGATCTCGTCGTACGCCTGATCCTGGTTGAGCTTGCCGTTGCTCTGAAGACCGACGATCAGGCCGACGCGGTCGGCGAAGCGTTCGAGATTCTGATGAAAGGCCAGCCGCTGTGGACTCCAGTCATCGCCGTGGTAGGCGCTGAAGGACTCCATCGGAGAGCGGGTGCTGCTCAAGACCTGAACGCATTTTGATGCAGGCTAAACACTCAACCGTGGCTGGCGGGAGAAGGTTCGGTTAAGGACCCTCACCCGCCCATAGACCCTACGACGGGAACCCAATTCAGGGTCAGGCCGCCGGCAGAAGGGGTGAGAAGCGGTCCTTCTCAGGAATCGTCGTGAACTCGGCCACCACGGCCCGGAACTCATCTCCATCGAGGGTTTCCTTCTCGATCAGCATCTCCACCAGGCGGTCCATGCAATCCCGGTGGCTGGCCACCAGAGCCTGAGTGTCGCGATAGCAGAGATCGACGATGCTGCGGATCTGCTCGTCGATACGGCGGGAGATGGAATCGGAGACATCACTGCGGGTCATCAGGTCACGCCCGAGAAACACCTCCTGATTACCGGCCTCCAGCGAGACCGGCCCAAGATCGCTCATTCCGAAGCGGGTCACCATCTGGCGGGCCATGCTCGCCACCTGCTGAATATCACCGCCGGCTCCGGTGGTGACCTCGGCGTGGCCAAAGACCACGTCTTCCGCCACGCGTCCCCCCAGGGCTCCCATGATGCGAGCCTTGAGCTGGGCCCGGCTCACGAGCATCTGCTCCTCATCCGGTGCGAACCAGGTGAGTCCCTGGGCCTGGCCGCGGGGGACCAGGGTGACCTTCTGAACAGGATCGTGATCCTTCACGAGGGTACCCACCAGGGCATGGCCCACTTCGTGGTAGGCGATCAGGCGCTTGCTGCGGCCATCGGTCAGGGGCTTGCCCTCCATGCCGGCGATCACCCGGTCGACGGCGTCATCGATCTCGGCCAGCGTTGTGGCCTCCTTGCGGCGCCGGGCGGTGAGGATGGCCGCCTCATTGAGCAGGTTGGCCAGGTCGGCTCCGGTGAACCCGGGTGTGCGGCGGGCAACCGCCTCGAGGGAGACGTCCTCGGCAAGCTTCTTGTTGCGGGAGTGAACCTTGAGGATCGAAAGCCGGCCCTTGATGTCAGGAGCGTCGACGCTCACCTGGCGATCGAAACGGCCCGGCCTCATCAGGGCCGAATCGAGCACATCGGGACGATTGGTGGCGGCGATGATGATGATGCCGCTGTTGCCCTCGAAGCCGTCCATCTCGGTGAGCAACTGGTTGAGGGTCTGCTCCCTCTCGTCGTTGCCGCCACCGATGCCTGCTCCACGCTGGCGTCCGACCGCATCGATCTCGTCGATGAAGATCAGGCAGGGGCTGTTCTCCTTGGCTCGCTTGAACAGATCGCGCACGCGGCTGGCTCCGACGCCCACGAACATCTCCACGAATTCCGAACCGGAGAGGGAGAAGAAGGGCACCCCGGCCTCGCCGGCGATGGCCTTGGCCAGCAGGGTCTTGCCGGTTCCGGGAGGTCCCACCAGCAGCACACCCTTGGGAATCTTGGCGCCCACCGAGGTGAAGCGTTCCGGCTGCTTCAGGAAGGTGACCACTTCCTCGAGGTCTTCCTTGGCTTCCTCGACGCCGGCCACGTCATCGAACATGACACCGGTTTCCGCCTCCATGGCGAAACGGGCCTTGGTCTTGCCGAACTGCATCGCCTGGCCAGGGCCACCGGGCATGGATGAGGAGCGGCGGGCCAGGAAGATCAGCGAGCCGATCAGCAGCAGGGGGAACAGCAGGTTGCCGAGAATGCCCAGTGCAGGTGGTGTGGTGCGGGGTGGGTGGATGTCGAAGCTGATGCCCTGAGACTTCAGGTTGTTGATCAGCTCAGGCGCCAGGCCGGGCAGATCGACCCGCAGGCGCTGCACGCGGTTGTCCAGATCGGGATCCACCGCTTCGATCACCGCGCTGCGGCCCCCGTCGAAGATGTCCACAGCCGTGACCCGCCCGGCGTCGATGTAGTCGAGGAAACGGCCGTAGCTCATCCTCGCCACCGCCGCATTGCGGGGGGCCACCGTGTCGGTGCGTCCCTCAGGGGTGAAACGGCTGGCGCCTCCGTTCCCCAGCACCTGCCAGCCGAGGAAAAGGGCCACTCCAAGCGGGAGCAGCCAGAGAGCGAAAAGACGCCAGCGCTGATTCATGGCTGAGGGGAATTTTTAACAAGTGTAAAGCGCGTGACCCGCGGCCGAGAGCTTCCGGCCACAGCGCCAGTGTTTTCAGCTTGTCATGGCTGCCCCGAGTGGTGCTCTCCGGTGACAGAGCTTCAGCGGATCGTCAGCCAGGCCGGATCGTCGCTGCCCTCGACGCTGTCGAGATCGGGAGGCTCGATCAGGAGCTCGGCACTGGGCAGGGTTTCGAGAAGTTCCGGTCCCCCCAGGCCATGGGTCCAGATTTCCAGTTCCGCACCCTTGGGAGCCTGGAAACTGAGGAGCTCGAAGGGGAAAATGACCCGCTCCAGGTAGAACTCACCGGGCCCGGAGGAGCGCATGATCACCATACGGTCGCTGGAGTTGCGATAGCCGCAGGAGAGCATGGCCAAGGGAGGAGTCTCGTCGGGATTCAACCATCAAGCCACCATCCACCCTGGGCTTTGGTCACGGTCAGCACCAATCAGCTTTCTTAAGGTTTTCTTGATATGGAGGAGGGCGTCCGCCCGCCGGCCCCAGCACGCCTGGCCCCTGGCCTCAGAGGCTGCGCAGGGCCACGATCGGATCCAGCCGGGAGGCCCGGCGAGCCGGCACCACGCCGAAGAACAGGCCGATCGATCCCGACAGGGCCACGGTGAAGAGCACACTGCCGCTGTCGATCGCGGCAGGCAAGGGGGTGAAGCGGCTCACCGCCGCCACCGTGCCCAGGCCCACCGCGCTGCCGATCAGGCCGCCGAGGCTGGCAAGCACCAGGGATTCCACCAGGAACTGCAGCAGCACATCCCCGCTGCGGGCCCCCACGGCCTTGCGCAGGCCGATCTCCTGGGTGCGCTCGCTCACCGACACCAGCATGATGTTCATGATGCCGATGCCGCCCACCAGCAGCGAGACACCGCCGATCGCACCCAGCATCAAGGTCAGACCTCCCGTGATCGTGCCGACGATCGAGAGCGCGTCCTGCTGGGAGCGCACGGCGAAATCATCCTCTCTGAGGATGCGGTGGCGCTGGCGCAGCAGGTTGGTGATCTGAAATTTGGCGGCGCTGGTGCTGGCCTCGTCGCGGGCTTCAGCGCTGATGAAGGTGAGCACCACCCCGTAGGTGGGGTCACGCCCGCTCAGCTTGCTGACCATCGTCGAAAGGGGGATGTAGGCGGCTTCGTCCTGATTGGTGCCAAAGGCGGCGCCCTTGGCGGCCATCACGCCGATCACCTCGAAGGTCTGATCGCGGATGCGCAGCGTCTGGCCGATGGCGGAGCCCGCAGGGAGCAGCTTCTGCTTGAGATCCGGGCCGATCACGGCCACGTTGCGGGCCCCTTTGATGTCGTCGTCGCTGAAGAATCGCCCCTGGGCGATCTCGAAACGCCGCACCGGAAGGAAGTCAGGCGTGATGCCGGACACCGAGGCGTTGGAGCTGTTCCCGCCTGACTGCACCACCGCGTTGATCGTGATCTGGGGAGCGACCCGGCGCACACTCGGCACCTGTTCGGCGATCGCCTCGGCGTCCTCCAGCACCAGGGTGCGCGGATTCTCGATGCCCTGGCGGCGTGTGTCGTTGTTGCCCGGCACGACGAAGAGCACATTGGCCCCGAGGGTGTTGAGCTGGCCCTCCGCCAGGTTCTGGGCCCCTTTGCCCACCCCCACCAGGGTGATCACCGAGGCATTGCCGATCACGATCCCCAGCATGGTCAGCAGGCTGCGCAGCCGGTTGGCCCTGAGGGTGTTGAGAGCCATCCCGACGGTTTCCGCCAGGGGCAGTTTCGAGGCCATGGCCGCCTGCAGCGTTCAGAGCCGCATCATGGCCAGCGGCGGCTGCCCCTGGCGCGGGCCTCAGAGGATGGTTTCGCTGCGGTCGGCCTGGGTGTGGTTACGGGCGCCGCGGTGCACCACGCCCTCACGCACTTCCAGGGTCACGAATTCCCCCAGGCGCAGGTCGGCGGTGGCGTTGGCCACGCCCACGATCACCGGCACCCCCAGCCGCTGGGCAATCACAGCGGCATGGCTGTCGCAGCCGGCCTCTTCGGCGATCACGCCCTTGGCCTTGCGGATGGCATCGAGGTAGGCGGCGCTGGTTTCGCGCACCACCAGGATCTCGCCGCTCTCCAGCCGCGCCGCCTCCTCGGCGGTGGTGGCCACGCGCACCCGTCCACTGACCGAACCATTGCCGATGCCAAGGCCCCGTCCCAGGACGGCGGAGACAATGCCCACCTTGACCAGATCGGTGGAGCCGCTCACTCCCGAGAGGGTGCCGGCGGTCTGGACCACCAGATCACCCTCCTTGAGCAGTCCCCGTTCCTGGGCGACACCCATGGCCAGGGTGAAGGTGCTGGTGGTCGACTCCTGATGGCCGATCAGCAGGGGGTTCACCCCCCAGACCAGCTGCAACTGGCGGGCCACCCTCACCTCGCTGGTGATCGCCAGGATCGTGGTGGAGGGGCGGAACTTGCTGACGTTGCGTGCCGTGGCCCCGCTCTTCGTGAGCGGCAGGATGGCGGCAGCCTGAAGCTGCCGGGCGATGGTGCTCACCGCCTGGCTGATGGCGTTGGGGATGGTGGAGGCCATGTGGCTGTCCACGACCCGCCGGGGGTAGTCGCGCTCGATCCGGCGGGCGATGCGAGCCATCGTTTCCACCGCCTCCACCGGGTAATCGCCCACGGCGGTTTCGTTGGAGAGCATCACCGCGTCGGTGCCATCGAGAATGGCGTTGGCCACGTCGCTGACCTCGGCCCTGGTGGGGCGCGGGCAGCTGGCCATGCTGTCGAGCATCTGGGTGGCCGTGATGATCGGAATGCCCAGGGTGTTGGCCTTGCGGATCAGTTCCTTCTGAAGCAGCGGCACCTCTTCGGCCGGCATCTCCACCCCCAGGTCCCCCCTGGCCACCATGACCCCGTCACAGAGGGGCAGGATCGCGTCGATCTGATCGATCGCCTCGAACTTCTCGATCTTGGCAATCACGGGGGTGCTGTACCCCTGAGCGCTGATCAGCTCACGGATCTCCTGCATGTCGGAGGGGTTGCGCACGAAGCTCAGGGCCACCCAGTCGACTTCCTGCTGGAGGCCGAAGCTGAGGTCCTCCCTGTCCTTGGTGGTGAGCGCACGGATCGACAGCTGCACATCGGGGAAGTTCACCCCCTTGTTGTTGGAGAGCACCCCACCCACCACAACGGTGCAGTGCAGAGTCCGCTCGGGGATGTCCACCGATTTGACCACCATCTCGACGCGGCCGTCGTCGAGGAGAATGCGGCTGCCGGCGGTCACCTCATCGGCCAGGCGGTCGTAGGTGATCGTGGCGATCGACTGGTTGCAGCTCACCGGCCGGGAGGTGAGGGCGAAGGGATCACCGTTGGCCAGGGTGATCGGGCCGCCTTCGAAGCGTCCCAGGCGGATCTTCGGACCCTGGAGATCCTGGAGGATGCCCACATGGATACCCAGCTCGTGGGCCACCTGACGGATCGTGGCGATCCGGGCGGCATGTTCGGAGTGGTCCCCGTGGGAGAAGTTGAGGCGGAACGTGGTGGCCCCAGCCTGGATCAGGTCCCGCAGTCGCTGGGGGGACTCCGTGGCTGGACCGATCGTTGCCACGATCTTGGTGCGACGCGACAGATCGGGCTGGGCCATCGGGAAGCCGAAGGTTCAGGCGGAAACTACCATCCGGTCCCGCCCCTCTCCTGCCGCCGATGGTGCTGAACCGATGGATCTGAACGACTACCAGCTCCAGGCTCGTTCCACTGCCCGCTACCCCCAGGTGGGGGCCAATCCCATCTATCCCACCCTGGGACTCTGTGGCGAGGCCGGTGAGGTGGCCGACAAGGTCAAGAAGGTGCTGCGCGATCGCGGCGGAGTGTTCGAGCCTGAGCTGGTGGAGGACCTGGCCCTCGAGCTGGGCGATGTGCTCTGGTACGTCTCCCAGCTGGCCAGTGAACTGGGGTTGACGCTCGACGATGTGGCCCGCGCCAATCTGGCGAAACTGGCGGGACGGGCCAGCCGCCAGACCCTCGGGGGAAGCGGCGACCACCGTTAGCACCAGACTGGAGCAGCCAGAGCCATCCACCACGAGCCCTGACCAGCCCGAGCCACCCGGAGGACCCCTTGAGCCCCAGACCCCCCTCAGCCCAGTCCGCCTGCCGTGAGCGGCACCTGCCCACAGCGCTGGCGCTGCTGCTGGCCTTGTTGCTGCTGGTGGCTCCCGCAGCCCCGGCCTGGGCCCTCGATCTGGCGGTGACGGACATCAGCCTGGAGCCCTGCCTTGAGGCTGACCCGGGAGCCCAGCCGCAGTTGAAGCGCCCCAGTGGGGCCAGTTGCTATGCCCTGCGCGGCACGGTGACCAATCCCCGCTCCCAGCCGGTGATTGACACGGATCTGTTCGCCGTGATCAGCGACCGCAGCGGTGAACCGGTGTTGCAGAACCGCACCCGGGTGGGCTCCATCGGTGATGTCCCCCCCGGGGAGTCACGCTTTGGTCTGCGCCTGGCGGTGCCGGCCGGTACCCCTGGCCCGCTGCAGGTCAGCCATGCCAAGGCCAGGGGATTCAACGCACCGGTGCGGGTGCGGGCAGGCGACGACGACGAGCTGCTGCCGCTGGAGCAGGCCATGCTTGATCCCGCCTGAAGACATGGCTCCGGCGTTTCAGTAGCCGATCCCGCCCATCAGCGATCCGCTGAGGAAATTCAGTCCTCCCTGAGCAAGTTGGAGGCTTACGAACGCGAGGATTGCCGAAAGGTCAAGGCCACCCAGGGGCGGGATCAGGCCGCGAAAGACATTGAGGTAGGGATCGGTGATCGAGCTCACCGTGCTCAGCACCGGATTGCTCCAGTCGAGGTTGGGGAACCAGCTCAGCAGCACCCTCACCAGCAGCACCAGGAGGTAGATCCACAGGGTCTGGGCCAGCACGGCCAGGATCTGACTCACGATGATCATGGGCAAGGCCTGCAGCAACTCAATGCTGACTCTATGCAGCTGGGTTGCCCTTTGCCCTCACCACGGGGGTGGGGTCAACCGTCGCCAGCTGGGTGACGGCGAAGGTGCGGTGGAACTTGTCGCTGAGGCTGATCCAGAAGGAGCGGCCGTCGCTCTGGCGCCGTCGCTCGATGAAGTCCTGGGCCAGCAACTCCTTGATGTGGTCGTAGGCGCCCGATCCGCGCAGCTCCACCAGGTCCGACTGCAGGATGCGCCGCTTCAGGGCCACCGTCGCCAGGGTGCGCAGGGTGGCGGTGGAGAGGTCCACCGGCAGCAGCGTCTGCACCAGATCGGCGTGACTGTCACGCAGCTGCAGGCTGAAGCGCTGGGCGTCCTGGCGAATTTCCAGGGCTGTGTCCCGGTGCGCGTAGTCGGCCATCAGGGTGATCAGGGCCATCTCCACGGCGTCGCGCTCGATCGGCTCGATCAGGCCCGCTGAAGCGATTTCGGCCAGTTCGCCCAGGCTGAGGGGGCGGCCCTTGAGGTAAAGGATGGCCTCAAGCCGTGCCGGCAGAGATAAGGAGGTGCTGGACATGGTCCCAGCCGACCCATCGTTGGTCGCACCGTACCGCAGCTGAACAGCGCAAGCTCAGGCCAGCTCAGGCACCGGCTGGCTGGCGGGGCCGAGGAACAGCCGGTACGCCGGGTTCTGGGTCTCGTCCCAGTGGCGGTAACCCAGGCCTGAGAGAAAGAGCTCCCAGGCGCCGGAATCCTGCTCCTCCACCTGCACCCCCACCACGATGCGACCCACGTCGGCCCCCTGGTTGCGGTAGTGGAAGATGCTGATCGACCAGTTGGGGTGCAGGGCGTTGACAAAGGCCATCAGCGCGCCCGGCCGCTCGGGAAACTCGAAGCGGTAGAGCAGCTCCCGCGGCGGCTCGGCTCCGGCGTGGCAGGCCGCTTCGGGCAGGCGCCCACCCACCATGTGGCGCAGGTGCAGCTTGGCCAGTTCATTGCTGCTGAGGTCGAGGCACGGGAAGCCGCCGGCGCCCAGCTGGCTGATCAGGGCCTCCGTGTCGCGATGCCCGTCGATCTGCACTCCCAGGAAAATGTGCGCCAGGCGGTGATCCGCCATCCGGTAGCTGAATTCGGTCAGGCTGCGGGAGCCCAGCAGCTCGCAGAGCTGGCGCAGGCTGCCCGGACGTTCGGGGATCTCCACCGCCAGCATCGCTTCACGCTCCTCCCCCAGCTCGGCCCGCTCGGCCACGAAGCGCAGGCGATCGAAATTCATGTTGGCGCCGCAGGCCACGGCCACCAGGGTTCGCTGTTTCAGACCTCGTCGCTGCACGTCGGCCTTCATGCCGGCCACCGCCAGAGCACCGGCCGGCTCGAGGATCGAACGGGTGTCCTCGAAGACGTCCTTGATCGCCGCGCAGATCTCATCGGTGTCCACCGTGACCATGGCATCCACATAGCGCTGGGCCAGGGCAAAGGTGTGCACCCCCACCTGGCGCACGGCCACCCCATCGGCGAACAGACCCACCTGCTCGAGGCTCACCCGCCGGCCCGCCGCCAGGGAGCGTGTCATGGCATCGGCATCCACCGGTTCGACACCGATCACCTCCACCTGGGGCCAGACGTTCTTGATGAAGGCGGCGATGCCGGCGATCAGCCCACCGCCGCCCACCGCCACATAGATGGCATCGGGGGGAGCCGAGCACTGGCGGAGGATTTCGAGGCCCACGGTCCCCTGGCCGGCGATCACTTCCGGATCGTCGAAGGGATGGATGAAGGTGAGGCCCCGCTCCTCCTCCAGCACCCTGGCCTGCTGGCATGCCTCGTCGTAGGTGTCACCGTGCAGGATCACTTCGGCACCGCGGGCGGCCACGGCCCCCACCTTCATCGCGGGTGTGGTGAGCGGCATGACGATCACCGCGTGGCAGCCCAGCCTCTCGGCCGCCAGGGCCACGCCCTGGGCGTGGTTGCCGGCGCTGGCGGCGATCACCCCACGCTCCAGTTCCGCCGGCGTCAGCTGGGCCATGCGGTTGTAGGCCCCGCGCAGCTTGAAGGAAAACACGGGCTGGAGGTCCTCGCGCTTGAGCAGCACCGTGTTGCCGAGCCGCCGCGACAGGTTGGGAGCCTCATCCAGTGGCGACTCGATCGCCACGTCGTAGACCCGCGCGCGCAGGATGCGCTGCAGTGTGTCGTCCATGCCTCCAGTGTGCCGGGCAGGAGAGCGGGCGGCTTCCGAAAGGTGACCGTTGCCCCCATTCCTCCGAAGGCAGGTCCTAGATTGAATTCTCAGATCTGATCAGGGTATGCATCTCAGCGAGCTGAGCCATCCCAACCAGTTGCATGGCCTCAGCATCGGCGAGCTTGAAGCCATAGCTCGTCAGATCCGTGAGAAGCATCTGGAGGTGGTGTCCACCAGCGGAGGTCATCTCGGCCCTGGATTGGGCGTGGTTGAACTCACCCTGGCCCTCTACCAGACTCTCGACCTGGAAACGGACCGGGTGGTCTGGGACGTGGGCCACCAGGCCTATCCCCACAAACTGGTCACGGGCCGCTACCACCAGTTCCACACCCTGCGCCAGCAGGGCGGGGTGGCCGGATATCTCAAGAGGAGTGAGTGCCGCTTCGATCACTTCGGCGCAGGTCATGCCTCCACCAGCATTTCGGCGGCCCTGGGCATGGCCCTGGCCCGCGACCGCCGCGGCGAGGACTACAAGTGCGTGGCCGTGATCGGTGATGGCGCCCTCACCGGAGGCATGGCGCTCGAAGCCATCAACCACGCCGGGCACCTTCCCAAGACCCCGCTGCTGGTGGTGCTGAACGACAACGACATGTCGATCTCGCCGCCGGTTGGAGCCCTCTCCACCTACCTCAACCGCATGCGGCTGAGTCCGCCGCTGCAGTTCCTCTCCGGCAGCGCCGAGGAGGCCTTCAAGCATCTGCCCTTCATGCACGGGGAACTGCCGCCCGAGCTGGAGCGGCTCAAGGAGAGCATGCGCCGCCTGGCGGTGCCCAAGGTGGGCGCCGTGTTCGAAGAGCTGGGCTTCACCTACATGGGGCCCATCGACGGCCACGACATCGCCGAGATGGTGCGGACGTTCACGGCCGCCCATCGCTGCGAGGGCCCCGTGCTGGTGCATGTGGCCACCACCAAGGGCAAGGGTTACCCCTATGCCGAGGCCGATCAGGTGGCCTACCACGCCCAGTCGGCCTTCGACCTCAAGACCGGCAAGGCCTTTCCCTCCAGCAAACCGAAGCCTCCCAGCTACAGCAAGGTCTTCGGACAGACCCTGGTGCGCATCTGCGAGCAGGACCCCACCGTGGTGGGCATCACGGCGGCCATGGCCACCGGCACCGGCCTCGATCTGCTGGAAAAGGCACTGCCCAACCAGTACTTCGATGTGGGCATCGCCGAGCAGCATGCCGTCACGATGGCGGCGGGCATGGCCACGGCGGGCCTCAAGCCGGTGGTGGCGATCTACAGCACCTTCCTGCAGCGTGCCTTCGACCAGCTCATTCACGACGTGGGCATCCAGAAGCTGCCGGTGACCTTCGTGCTCGACAGGGCCGGGATCGTGGGAGCCGATGGACCCACCCACCAGGGCCAGTACGACATCAGCTACCTGCGCGCTGTGCCGAATTTCACGGTGATGGCGCCCAAGGATGAGGCGGAGCTCCAGCGGATGCTGGTCACCTCGATCGGCCACGACGGTCCCTGCGCCATCCGTTTCCCCCGCGGCGAAGGCGAGGGTGTGCCCCTGATGGAGGAGGGCTGGGAGCCTCTGGAGATCGGCCAAGGCGAGCAGCTGGCCGATGGAGATGATCTGCTGATCGTGGCTTACGGCGCCATGGTGGCGCCGGCCATGGCCACGGCCGGCCTGCTTCAGGAGCAGGGCATCAGGGCGGCGGTCGTGAATGCCCGCTTCCTGCGTCCCCTCGATGAAAGCCTGATCCTGCCCCTGGCCCGCCGCATCGGCCGCGTGGTGACGATGGAGGAGGGCGCTCTGCCCGGTGGCTTCGGGGCCGCCGTGGTGGAAAGCCTCAACGACCACGAGGTGATGGTGCCCGTGTTCCGTATCGGCATCCCCGATCAGCTGGTGGACCACGCCAGCCCCGAGCAGAGCAAGAAGGCTCTCGGGCTGACACCACCCCAGATGGCCGATCGCATCCTGCAGCGCTTTGCCCTGCTGGGAATCCAGCGGCAGCCGGTGGCCGTCTGAGCTTGGCAGAGGTCCGAGTCTGGGGCTCGGAATCGGAAGCTCAGCACAACAGGCGGGTGTGCGGCCCGCCTGTTGTCGTTGGTCTGATGGTTGTTGATCTGGTCGCGGGTGCTGGTGGGCTCGGGCCTTTGACGTTCAGGCCCGAGCCTCGGCCCTGGATTCAGAGGACGCCGCGGGAGGCCAGACCCTGGATGGCGCCGATGCCGAAGATGTGACCCAGGCTGGTGGTGGCCAGCAGGGAGGCATGGCTGAGGCCACCGAAGAACTGGGCGTTGGGAAGCTGGGCACCTTCGGAGGGGTACTTGATGGTGGCCTTGCCGATGCCAATGGCGATCACGTTGCACACGATCATCACCAACGCCACCTTCGGCGACCAGGTCAGCGAGGCGGGCGCCATGGCGAGAAGAGGAGCGATCATGGTGGATCAAAAACTGACGCCCCATCCTGCGGGGGAACCGCGGGCTGTTCGCCGGCGCTTAAGACTTGTTCACTGCTCCGGTCCGTCGTCCAGGGTCATGGCATCGCTGTCAGCCTCCGGAGCCGATGGCTCACGGCCGCCACGGCTGAAGCCCCAGAGCACCAGCAGGTTGGCCAGCGTCAGGAAGGACTCCGCCCCCCCATGCAGGGCGTCCACATCGGCCAGCTTCCGGCCATAACGCTGCTCCGCCACCACTGAGGCGGCGATGGTGACCGCCACGAACACCAGGGTGAACTGGAAGCCGCGCAGGGCCAGGGGCGGGAAACGCCTGCTGGCCGAGGCCCAGCGCAGGAAGGCCAGATAGGGCAGCAGCGAGAGCACGAACAGGGGTCCGGGATCAACAGCCGCGAGGGAAGCCAGCCAGCCTCCGGACGGTGAGGCGGCGGCGATGGGCCCCAGGAGGGCAATCACGAGCGGCTCCTTTCGGGCAGCAGCGTCCACGCGGCTGCCGCCAGGGCCACATTTCCGAGCAGGGTGGTGCCGGCCTGGAACACCACCAGACCCTGAAGCTCCTCTGGATTGTCGAACAGGTGCCAGGTGCAGGCCGCCATGGCGCTGACCAGGGCCGGAAGCATGGCCAGGGCGATCCAGCGCCATTCGGTTTCGCCACGGCGCTCACCCCAGTGGATCACGGCTGCCATGGCCAGGATCCACTCCAGGACCGAGGCCACATGGATCCACCAGGTGGGCAGTGAAAGGGCATGCATGGCGCCCGGCACCCACGTGAACCAGCAATGTACGGAACCCAGGGCTCAGGTGGAGAGTGGGAGAGGCCTTGTTCCTCAGGGGTGCTGGACCTGGTCAGCCATGAAAAAACCCCGTCCGGACTGGCGGACGGGGTTGCGGGGATGCTGATCGTCGCAGGTCAGCCGAGGCCGATCTGGCCGAGGATGCCCTGGCCGGTGAGCAGTTCGGTGGCCAGGCCGATCACGAAGCCGAGCATGGCCAGACGGCCATTCCAGGTTTCAGCGAAGGAGACGAAGCCGAAGCGGGAATCGGAGCTGGACATTGCATGTGAAGCAGTGTTGCGAGAATTGTAACAGGAGGTAACCCGTCTTGTCATGGTCCTGGAGGCGGTCCCGGGTTCCCATGGCCCCTGGTGCATCGTCCCTGCTCCCGTAGCCTCCGTGCAGATCGAATCGGGTGTGCGGTGGCGCCAGCGCGGAAGGGGGTTCGACCGCTGCTCTGCGGCTACTACGGCGAGCACAACCTTGGCGACGACGCCCTGCTCGCCGCCCTTCTGGCCCAGCTGCCCGAGGGCTGCGATCCCCTCGTCACCGCCTTCGACCAGGGGGAGGTGCAGCAACGCCTGGGAGTGTGCACCTGTGCACGGCGGGATTTCGCGGCGGTTCGCCGGGCTCTCGATCGCTGTGATGCGCTTGTGCTCGGGGGCGGCAGTCTGCTCCAGGACTCCACCAGCTTCCGCAGCCTCCTCTATTACGCCGCGCTGATCATCTCGGCACGGCTGCAGGGCAAGCCCGTGCTGCTCTGGGGCCAGGGACTGGGGCCCCTGCGCCGGCGCCGCAGCCGCCTGCTGGTGCGG
>NZ_JAYGIA010000025.1:0-22963 GCF_034931165.1 Synechococcus sp. BA-124 BA4
GGCCGAGGTGCTGCCCTCCCGAGGGCCGGGACGCCAGGTCGGGACCGCCGGCCGGGGGCTGCTGGCGGGCCACCAGGGCCACCGACAGGCAGATCAGCACCACCCCCACCCCCTGGGGCCAGCGGGGCCACTCGGCCAGGAACAGAGCCCCGCCCAGCAGCGACAGCGCCGGTCCACCCGCTTCGAGGGTGAGCGTCCGACGGGTCCCCAGCCGGCGCAGGGCCGCGAAGTAGAGGCTGTCACCCAGGGCGATGCCGAGCACACCGCTGGCCAGCAGCAGCAGCAGCGCAGGAAGCGGCACCAGCCAGCCCCCCAGCAGCAGCACCGGCACCTGAATCCCGACGGCCAGCAGGTTCTTGACCAGGTTGAGCTGGGCTGCGCTCAGGGAGGTGGGCAGACGGCGCCAGAGACTGCTGGAGACCGCCCAGCAGAGGGCTGCGGCCAGGGCCGCCACGACTCCCGTTGTGGCCACCGGGCTACGGCTGGGGTGAGGGAGTTGCGATCATCGCTGCAGCCGTGCTGTCCCCGTGAGCGTTCCGATCGCCGATGCCCTCAGTTTTTTCAGGCTCAGCTGCGGGCGCTGGCGCTCCCAGCGCACCAGCCACCACCTGCTGCACCGGCGCGCCGAGGCCGGCGGGTCAATGATCGAGGTCATGGAGGTGGAGGCCAGTGACCCGCGCCTCAGGGCGATCGCCGAGCTGCACGACCAGGACCCGGCGGGCCTGGTGGGGGGCTGCCAGGTGCGCTGGAGCGGCTCGATGGCCTGGGACAAAGCCGGCGAAGCCCATCAGGGGGAGTCGGTGTTCGGTCTGATCCCCACCGACTCCTCGGGACGCGAGGGACTGCTGTTGCGGGACCGCGGCTACGCGGAGACCGCACCTGTGGCGGGCCACTTCCGCATGGATGACCGGGATGGCCTGCTGCTGACGACGGCCTACGAAACGATGAGCAGCCTGGAGCGCTTCTGGTTTCCCAACACCAACCTGCGCCTGCGCACCAGCACCGTGGAAGGACTCTCCAACACCGCGTCGTTCTGCATGGAAAGCCGCTGCCCGCAGAACGGTGCTGACGGGGAGACCAGCGATTCAGGCGAAGGCGCCGCGGGCCTCGCCACCACCCCCCGCAGAACGCTGATCTCGGCCTTCGGCTGGTAGGGCGGTCTGACCCCGGCGGACGTGTCAAACGTTACGGACTGTGAGCCCTGCCGCCACGGGCGGGGTTCGATCGGGCCTGACTTCTACGATCCACAGCGACGGATGACGATGTTCGCGTGGCGATCCCGCTTCTGAAGTACGCACCCACCAGCCAGAACTCTCGAGTGAAGGCGTTTCGCGTGGGCTCCGACGAGGATCCGAAAGGCGTCTCGCTGGACAAGGCCTTTGATCGCAACGCCCAGAACGTGGTGATCGAAGCGGCCTACCGTCAGATCTTCTTCCACGCCTTCAAGGTCGACCGCGACACGATCCTGGAGTCGCAGCTGCGCGATGGCCAGATCACCGTGCGTGATTTCATCCGGGCCCTCTGCCTCTCGGATACCTTCACCCGCAGCTTCTACAACCTGAACAGCAACTACCGGGTGGCGCGTCACCTGGTGGAGAAACTGCTGGGCCGCCAGGTCTATGGCAAAGCCGAGGAGATCGCCTGGTCCGCGGTGATCATGACCAAGGGCGTGGCCGGCGCCGTCGATCAGATCCTCGACAGCGACGAGTATCTCGAGAATTTCGGCTACGACACCGTGCCTTACCACCGCAACCGGGTGGTGGGCTCCCGTGAAGTGGGAGAAACCCCCTTCAACATCACCTCGCCCCGCTACGAGGCCTACTACCGGGGCATCCTGGGCTTCCCCCAGATCGTCTACACCGGGACCGCCAAGTCGCTGCCCAAATGGGCGCGGCAACGCCGCGGTGGCTTCCCCGAGGACTACCTGCCCTGGGTGCGCTCCCTGCCTGCCCTGCGGACAGGTGCCGCGTCCTCGGGCAACACCGGCATGGACTACCTCTCCAAGGTTCCCTACCGCAGCGTCGGCCGCTGACACCAGCGGCTCTGCCCCAAGGTTTCCCTGAGAACGGCGGTTCACCCCGCCGTTTTTTTCATGGCCATCCAGCTGAGGCCCAGTCAGCTGTTGCTGACGGAGGGCGCCCGGAGGACTGAGATCGGCGGGTTTCATCGCAAACTGATCCCAAACGAAATCCGGAGAAACGGTGACTCAGGCTCTCTCGTCCTTGGCTCGCATGACCCTGCGTCAGCTCCGCCAGATCGCTAGTGACCTCGGCGTGAGCCTCTACAGCCGCAAATCCAAGGAGGAGTTGCTGAACGAAATCCACAGTGTCAAGGGCGAAGGAGAGTTCACCAGCTCCGAGCCATCCGCAGCACCCGGTTCCTCCTCTCCAAGCCTCGAGCGGCTGGAGGCCGGCTTCAGTCCGGCTCCGCGCCCGGAGGCCGAGACCAAGGTGGTGTTCCTGCCCCGGGACCCCCAGTGGGCCTACGTGTTCTGGGAGATCGCCGAAGCCGAGCGCACCAGGGCCATCGAGGCCGGAGCCGGCCAGCTCTGCCTTCGTGTCGCCGACGTGACCGGACTGCCCTCGGGCGCCGCTCACCCCCACACCCTCCAGGAGGTGCCCGTCGACAGCCATGCCACCGAGTGGTACCTGCCCGTACCCCTCAGTGACCGCGATTACCGCGTTGAACTGGGGTACCGCAAGCACGGTGGAGGCTGGCTCTCCATGGGCTTCTCGGCCGTGGCCCGGGTGCCTGCCCTGCATCCCAGCGAGCAGATCCTCGACCAGTTCGTGCCCTTCTCCCTGGAAGCGGCCCCCTCGGACATGACCGTGGCCACCGCCTATCCCCACAGCAACCCCAACCCGACCGGAGCGGACAGCGGCCTGCACGAGCGTCTCTACCAGACCGCCACGGTGCGCTGGAAGCATTTCGGCCGCGGTTCCGAAGCCTTCCACGAGCTCGAGGACTCCGACTCCGCTGCAGGCCGGCGCAGTCTTCATGATTCGGGCATCGGCCTCTGGGCCAGTGGTCGCAACGACTCGGGCATCGGTGGAGTGGCACCCCGCCAGCGTTCCTTCTGGCTCGTGGCCGACGCCGAGCTGATCGTCTACGGCGCCACCGATCCGGCCGCCAAACTCACCATCGGCGATGAAGAGGTGCCCCTCTCCCCCGATGGCACCTTCCGCGTGCAGGTGCCATTCCGCGACGGCCAGCAGCTCTATCCCATCCAGGCGGTGGCCGCCGATGGCGAGCAGAAACGCAGCATCACCCTGAAGTTCGAGCGCACCACCCCCGAAGACAACAGTAATCCATCCAGCCAGGCCGTGGCTGAGTGGTTCTGATGCGCACCTTCGTGGCCCTCACCCCGCTGGCCGGCACCCTCGCCCTGCCGTTCCTCGTGCCCATCCTGATGGTCAAAGTGGGCATCGGCACAGCCGTGGGCATGGCTGTGCTGGTGAGCACCCTCTGGTTCGTCCTGATGCTGCGCACCGCCGAGATGCCAGGTCACCACTGAGGTCAGTCCAACTCCCCCTCAGCGGGGAATGCTCAGGACAGCCGCCATGAGCTGTCCGTGAGTCCCCAGTCCACCGTCGATCCCTCCAGGCCAGCCACCCGGGCGTTCGCTCTCGTGGCTGGCCTGCTCGCTGTTGCCCTTGGCGGCTGCTCCGCCACCGCCCGCATCCTGGGCTCACCCCCGGCGGATCTGCCTCTGCCGGCGGGAGTGGAGGTGGCCTTCAACCAGCGCGCCGACCACCACTACAGGAGCCCGATCAGCGGCGAGCGTCGCAGGGGCGATGACCTTGAGCGGCTGGTGCTCGACACGATCGAACGGGCCCAGAGCGAGATTGTCGTGGCCGTGCAGGAGCTGTCCCTGCCCCGGGTGGCCGAAGCCCTGGTGACGCGGAAGCGCCAGGGAGTGCGCGTGCGGGTGATCCTCGAGAACACCTACAGCACCCCCTTCAGTGAACAGCTGCCCGCAGGGCTGAGCTCCCACCAGCTCGGACGCTACCGCCAGCTGCTGGCCCTGGCCGACACCGACCACGACGGACGCCTGAGCGGCGGCGAACGCGACCGAGGCGATGCCGTCCGCATCCTGCAGCGCGGTGGCATCCCCCTGATCGACGACACAGCCGATGGCAGCGCGGGCAGTGGCCTGATGCACCACAAGTTCATGGTGGTGGACCAGCGCTGGGTGGTGACCGGCTCCGCCAACTTCACGCCCTCCTGCATCCACGGCGATCCCGACGACCGCCGCACCCTCGGCAACGTCAACCACCTGCTGCGCTTCGAGAGCCGGGAGCTCGCCGCGCTGTTCGGCGGCGAATTCAGCCGGATGTGGGGGGATGGTCCCGGCGGCCTGGCCGACAGCCGATTCGGCATCGCCAAGGAAGAGGGGCCCGTGCAGGCCGTGATGGTGGGACCCACCCGGGTCGAAGTGCTCTTCGCTCCCCATCGCCGCAAGGATCCCAGCCAGGGCCTGCGGCTGCTCGATCAACGCCTGGCCCTGACCCGGCGGCGGCTGGATCTGAGTCTGTTCGTCTTCTCCGCCCAGGGGCTGGCCGACCGGCTCGCCAAGCTGCGCCAGCGAGGCGTGGCGATCCGGCTCCTGGCGGATCCTGGCTTCGCCAGCCGCAGCTTCTCGGAGGTGCTCGATCTGCTGGGAGTCTCGATGCCGGATCGCTTCTGCAAACTGGAGCAGGGGAACAGCCCCTGGGCTCAGCCGATCGAGGGGGTGGGAACACCCCTCCTGGCTCGCGGCGACAAGCTGCACCACAAGTTCGCCGTGGTGGATGGCAGGACCGTGATCACGGGTTCGTTCAACTGGAGTCCGTCCGCCGCCCATGGCAACGACGAAACACTGATGATCGTGGAGTCGCCCCAGCTGGCGGCCCACTTCACCCGTGAGCAGGACCGCATGTGGCAGGGGGCGGAACTGGGGATCACGCCCCGGCTGCGGCGCAAGCTGGAGCGGATCCGCCAGACCTGTGGCCAGGGCACTCCGCGGGCCCTGGCCACTGCCACGCAGCAACCATGAGTTCAGACCCATCCCCCCAGGCCGTGGTGATCGTGGGGGCCGGACCGGCCGGCGCGTCCCTGGCGATGCTGCTGGCCGAGCGGGGGGTGCCGGTGACCCTGGTGGAAGCGGCGCGGGATTTTCAGCGCCAGTTCCGCGGCGAGGGGCTGATGCCCTCGGGCCTGGCGGCCCTGGAGGACATGGGCTGTGGCCCCCTGCTCGCCCGCCTGCCCCAGCGGCCTCTCAGCGCCTGGTCGTTCCAGCTGCATGGCCGGGACCTGTTCCGCGTCGAGGAACCCCTGGAGGGAGATCGGCCCTGCACGCTGATCTCCCAGCCGGCGCTGCTCGACGCCCTGCTGGAGCGGGCCAGCCGAGCCAGCGGCTTCCAGTGGAGGCCGGGGCAGGCGGTGGTCGATCTGATGGAAGCCGGGGGCCGCATCGCCGGGGTGGTGCTCAGCGACGGCAGTCGGCTTGAGGCCTCCCTGGTGGTAGCCACCGACGGCCGTTCCTCGCTGGTGCGGCAACGATCGGGCCTGGAGCTGGAGCGCCGCAGCAGCCCCATCGATCTGCTCTGGTTCCACCTACCCAGCCACCCTCGCTTCGAGAGCGACAACGTCTTCACCATGCTGCTGGGGGAGGACGGCAGCGCCTGCAGCCTCTTCCATGGCGCCCTGCCAGGGGAACTGCAGCTGGGCTGGGTGCTCAGCCCCGGCGAGCGGATCGAGCGCAGCCCCGAGGACTGGGGCGAAGCCTTTGCGGCGATGGCCCCCGGCTGGCTGGCCGATCACCTGCGCCAGGTGGCCCCAGCGATCAGCGCGCCGCTGAAGCTCTCGGTGCAGGTGGGTTGCTGCCGCCACTGGCACCGCCCCGGTCTGCTGCTGCTGGGCGATGCCGCCCACCCGATGAGCCCGATCCGGGCGCAGGGGATCAACATGGCCCTGCGTGACGCGATCGTGGCTACCAACCACCTGCTGGCGCCCCTGTCGGCGGGAGACACCGCCGCCATCGACAGGAGCCTGGGGCAGATCCAGGCTCAGCGCTGGCCGGAGATCCGCAGGGCCCAGGCTCTGCAGCAGCAGGAGGCTCGCCAGGCCCAGCTGCTGCGTCGATCACCCCTGCTGCGCCGCGGCCTGGTGCTGCTGGCTCCTTGGCTGGGGGAGCGGATCGGACACTCCTGGCAGCTGCGCCAGAGGCCCCTGCGGCAGGGCCTGGCCCCGATTCGGCTCTCGGTCTGAGCCGCCGCCATGATGGGGGAAGTTGCTGCAGCGCATCGATGGTCCGATCAAGCCTTGCCGTCACGCTGCTGAGCGCCGCGATGCTCACTGCGCCCGGCCTGGCCATGGGGCCGGCCCGGGCCAACGACAGCTTCGCCATCTACCCCAGTACCGAGACGCTGCGCCAGGTTCAACTGGCTGCCCTCGACTGCGGCAGGGAGAACACCGCCGCCACCTGCGACCGGGCCCGCAAGCTGGCCGATCCCCTGATGGATCACCCTCTGCTCTCGGGCTTCTGCAAGGACGCCCTCTGGGCCGTGGTCCAGATTGCCGTGACCGACACGAGCAACAGCCTGAACCGGCGTGACGGCATCGATGCCGCCGCTGGGAAGGTGGTCAGCAGCTGCCGGCCGGTGAGCAAACCTGTGGCCAACAAGGACGGATCAGGCGGTCCAGGCGGGCCTGGTGCAACAGGCGGTGGTGCTCCAGGCGGCTCAGGCGGAAGTCGCCCCTCAGGCTTCGGTTTCGGATCGGTCGGCCGCTGAGGGGTGGTCGCGGCCCGGTGGTGGCCGCCCTCAGCTCAGGGAGTTGTGGCCACGGGAGTATCCGAGAGCTTCAGCAACTCCCTGGAGGTGCGCTCCATGAACTCCATTGACCAGCCGGTGGACACCACCGCCCGGTTGGCCAGATCACAGAGGGGGGAGCGATCACCCTGGGCCTCACAGCTGGAAGAAAGACTGAGCAGCGCATTGGTGAGCTTGCCGGTGAGGCAGCTCGTGGTGCCGGATTTCTCGAGAACGGCCGTGGCTGCCGCCCGGCTCACGCTGATGGCCTCGGGCAACGGCTTGGCCGGTGCAGCGCCCATCACTCCAGCCTGAGCCGAGTTGACGGACAGAGCGACCAGCGCCAGCAACAGCCCCTGGATCCGACTCGACTGGGCGGAGGGGAAGGCCATCGGCTTGGGGAATCATCCACTTTACCCAGGCTAGCCAGGAGCCCCCGACGTGTCAGAGGGTGCCTGACTGCAGGGCTAGCGTGGCACCACCCCAGGTTGGCATCCATGACCAGCAGCGCCTCTTCCGATGCTCCCGCCGCTGCCACGGACGTCTCTTCATCACCATCGGTTCGTGAGGTGCTCCTGGGGGCCCCCTTCACCGACCAGAAACCCGGCACTTCCGGCCTGCGCAAGAGCAGCCGTCAGTTCGAGCAGCCCCACTATCTGGAGAGCTTCGTGGAGGCGGTCTTCCGGGTGATGCCCGGGGTGGCGGGGGGCACACTGATCCTTGGCGGCGACGGCCGCTACGGCAACCGCCGGGCCATCGATGTGATCTCCCGCATGGCCGCCGCCCACGGCGTGGCCCGGCTGATCACCACCACCGGCGGGATTCTCTCCACCCCCGCCGCCTCGAACCTGATCCGGAAGCACCGGGCCATTGGCGGCATCATTCTCTCCGCCAGCCACAACCCCGGCGGCCCCGAGGGAGATTTCGGCGTCAAGGTGAATGGTGCCAACGGCGGGCCGGCCCCCGAATCGATCACCGATGCCATCTACACCGCCACCACCCAGCTGGAGAGCTACCGGATCGTTGACGGCGAGACGCCTTCCCTGGAGGGGCCGGGAACTTACGCCCTGGGCGGCCTGCGCATCGAGGTGATCGACGGGGTCGACGACTACGTGGCCCTGCTTCAGGGCCTGTTCGACTTCGACGCGATCAGCGCCATGCTGCGGGGCGACTTCCCGATCGCCTTCGATGCGATGCATGCCGTCACCGGCCCCTACGCCATCCGCCTGCTGGAGGGGCTGCTGGGGGCCCCGGCCGGCACGGTGCGCAACGGCACACCTCTGGAGGATTTCGGCGGCGGTCACCCCGACCCCAACCTCACCTATGCCCATGAGCTGGCCGAGCTGCTGCTCGATGGCGACATCTACCGCTTCGGGGCCGCCTGCGACGGCGACGGCGACCGCAACATGATCCTGGGCCAGCGCTGCTTCGTGAACCCCAGCGACAGCCTGGCGGTGCTCACCGCCAATGCCACCCTGGCACCCGGCTACGCCGGCGGCCTCTCCGGGGTGGCCCGCTCGATGCCCACCAGCGCCGCGGTGGACGTGGTGGCCAGGGAACTGGCCATTCCCTGCTTCGAAACCCCCACGGGCTGGAAGTTCTTCGGCAACCTGCTCGATGCCGGCCGGATCACCCTCTGCGGTGAGGAGAGCTTCGGCACCGGCAGTGACCACATCCGCGAGAAGGACGGTCTCTGGGCGGTGCTGTTCTGGCTGCAGATCCTGGCCACACGCCGCTGTTCGGTGGCGGAGGTGATGGCCGGCCACTGGAGCCGCTTCGGCCGCCACTACTACTCCCGCCACGACTACGAAGCGATCGCCAGCGACAGGGCCCATGGGCTCTACGACCGCCTGAAGGGCCTGCTGCCCTCCCTGGTGGGGACCGGCTTCGCCGGCCGCAGCATCGCCACCGCCGACGACTTCAGCTACACCGACCCGGTGGATGGCTCCCTCACCAGCGGCCAGGGTCTGCGCCTGCTGCTGGATGACGGCAGCCGGGTCGTGTTCCGACTCTCCGGCACCGGCACCCAGGGGGCCACCCTGCGCCTCTATCTCGAGAGTTACGTGGGGTCGGGCGGCAACCTCGATCAGGATCCCCAGCAGGCCCTCGCCGATCTGATCACCGCCGCCGACCAGCTCGCCGAGATCCGCAGCCGCACGGGCATGGAGCGACCCACGGTGATCACCTGAGCAGTCGCCCCTTCCTCGCTCGCTCAGTCGCTCCGCTCATCGAGAGGGGCACCGGGCTCACCGTGGCGGGTGAGGCTGATCTGACGCAGGCTCTCTCCCCAGACGCCGCAGAACGCTGCCATCCCCGCCACAGCCACCCAGAAGCGAGGATGAATCGGTGGCAGCAATTCACCGGGCGTTCGCGACACCCGGTGGGCCAAAATCAGCAGCACCAATGCTGCAGCCAGATTGATCACCCCGGCCAGAACGATGCGACGCCGATCGATCCGCAACTGGCGCCTCGGTTGATAGCCGGCGGGCCTGGGGAGGGGCATCTCAGCTGGACGGACCCGCCGGCAGCACAGGTTCGGTCTCCTGACTGGCGGGGAACCAGGCCGCCTCAGCCTGCTTCATCAGCACATAGAACGAGGGCACCACGAACAGACTCAGCCCGGTGGCCACCAGCAACCCGCCGAAGATCACGGCCCCCAGCGACTGCTGACTGAGGGCACCGGCACCACTGGCCACCAGCAGGGGGAAGAAACCGGCCAGGGCGGCCATCGCCGTCATCAGGATCGGGCGCAGCCGTGAGCAGGCTGCCGCCATCGCCGCTTCCGCCGCCGTCATGCCCTGCTCCATGCGCTGGTTGGCCAGATCCACGATCAGGATGCCGTTCTTGGCCGCCAGGCCGATCAGGGTCACCAGGCCCACCTGGGCATATACGTTGTTCACCTGGCCGCGCAGCACCAGGAACATCAGCGCCCCGAGCATGGCCAGAGGCACGGTCATCAGAATGATCAGTGGATCGATGTAACTTCCGTACTGGGCAGAAAGCACCAGGTACACCACCACGATCCCCAGGGCGAACACCAGAATCGCCAGGGCTCCGGCCTGCACCTCCGAGCGGGTCAGTGCCGACCAGGCCGAGCCGATGTTGGCAAAGTTGAAGCGACGAAATACCTCGGAAATGGTGTCAATCGCCTGGCCACTGCTCCTTCCGGCGGCCTCCACCCCCTGGATCAGCACCGTGCGGTAAAGGTCGAAGTGGCTGATGATCGGCGGAGCGCTGTCCAGCCGGACCTTCACCACATTCGAGAGCGGCACCAGCTGGCCAGCACGGTTGCTGATGTTGAGGTTGTTCAGATCCTGGATCATGCCGCGATGGCTGGCATCCGCCTGGACAACCACCTGCCGGTACTGCTGTTGCTCGTAGGTCTGATTGACGAAGCTGCCGCCGGTGAGGGTGCCCAGAGCCTCCATCGCGGCGCTGTAATCGATGTCGAGCGAGGCCATCCGGTCGCGGTCCACGTCAAGCCGCCAGACCGGGGCATCACTCACGAACTGGGTGTAGAGGTTTCCGAAGATGCCGGTGGTCCGGGCCTTGCCGATCAGTTCCCGCGCCAGGCCGGACAGCTCGGTGGGGCTGTAGCCGCCATTGCTGAGGTCGTTGAACTGGAAGGAAAGCCCCCCCTGGGCGCCGAAGCCCGGCACGGCGGCCGGCGCCTGGGCCAGCACGATCGCGCCGGGGATCTCAGCGAAGGCCTTGTTCATGCGCTTGATGATCGCGGCGGCGGACTGCTCAGGCCTGGTGCGCTCCTCGATGGGCTTGAGGCCGAAAAAGAAGATGCCCTGATTGAGCGAGCCGCCGTTGAAGCCGGCTCCACCCACCATCTCCCCAGACACCACATCGGTTTCCTTGGCAATCACCTTCCGGGCCTGATCCGCCACCTCCATGGTGGCCTCGATCGAAGCCTGGGCCGGTAACTGAATGATGCCCAGCCCGTAGCCCTGGTCTTCGGTGGGCACGAAGCCGGTGGGGATCAGCACAAAGGAGATGCCGGTGACCACAACACCGGCCAGCAGTCCCCCCAGCACCAGCCGCCGCAGGCTGATCACCTGCTGGAGCAGAGCCGCGTAGGAGCGGGCCAGCTGTTCGAATCCCCTGTTGAAGGCCTCGAAGATCGGCATCAGGAAGGAGCCCACCACCGCTCCGGCCACTCCGAGGATCAACGCGAGGAGCCAGCCGCCGGCCAGGGTGCCGTAGAGGGCTCCGAGGGCTCCGCCGATGGCGGTCCAGCGCCAGCCGCGGGGCTCGGTTTTGCCACCACCGAGCAGGAGGGCCGACTGCAGAGGCTTGCCGGTGATCGCGTTGAAGGTGGACACCAGGATCGAGAACACGATCGTGAGCGCGAACTGGCGATAGATCACCCCTGTGGCGCCGGGGAAGAAGGCCACGGGCACGAACACCGCCAGCAGCACCAACGCGGTGGCGAGGATGGCGCCAGTGAGCTCCTTCATGGCGTTGGAGGCAGCCACGAACGGAGGATCTCCTGCCTCGATCCGGGCCGAGACAGCCTCCACCACCACGATCGCGTCGTCCACCACCAGGCCCGTGGCCAGGATGATTCCGAGCAGGGTGAGCTCATTGATCGAGAAGCCGAAGGCCTTCACGAACACCATCGCTCCAAGCAGCGCGATCGGCAGGGCCAGGGCAGGCACGGCTGTGGCCTTCCAGTCCTGCAGGAACAGAAAAATGATCAGCAGCACCAGCACCACCGCATCGCGCAGGGCATCGAGGGCTCCTTCGATCGATGCATTGATGAAGTCGGTCTGGTCGAACACCTTCTCCAGAACCACACCCGGCGGCAGGGTGTTGCGGAACTGGCTGAGCACCTGATCGACCGCTTTGGCCGTGGAGATGGCGTTGCTGCCCGGCAGCTGGATCACGCCGAAGCCGACGGAAGGGTGGCCGCTGATGGCGTTCACGGCCGCCTGATTGAAATTCTGAAACGCGTACTCAGCCCGGCCGACATCTCCTAGCCGAATCAGTCCACCATCTGGACTTTTTGCCAGGATGAGTTGCTCAAACTCTGCAACTGTTTCAAGATTACCATTAACCAGGATTGGGAATGTACTACGATTATTGGGCAGAGATGGGGGACCGCCGATACTGCCAGCGATCACCACCACATTCTGCGACTTCAGCGCATTCATCACATCAGTGATGGAAAGGTTGAAGCGAGAAAGCCTCAGTGGGTCCACCCAGAGCCTGAAGGCTGGATCGCTGGCCCCGAAGATGTTCACCTGCCCGACTCCATCCGCACGGGTGAGCGGATAGACCAAATTGAGCTGCACCAGACCGTTCAGATAGTTGCGATCGAACTGACCTTCACTGGAGGTGATATTATAAACAAGCAGATAACTGCCTGAAGTCTGCTGAACCGTCACACCCTGGGCATTCACCTGGGGGGGCAGCTGGGGAGTGGCCGTCTGCACCCGGTTGAGCACATTCACCTGATCGATATCAGGATTGGTGCCAGCCTTAAAATAGACATTGATCTGACTGCTGCCCTCTCCGGTGCTGGTGGACGTGATGTAGTCCATCCCCGGTGCGCCATTGATCTGCTCCTCGAGCGGGCCGGTCACGGCACTCTCCACCGTGAGTGCATCGGCGCCCGGCAGGCTGGCGTTCACCTGAATCGTGGGCGGGGCGATGTTGGGGAGGTTTTCAATCGGCAGCAGAGGCAGGCTGATCACCCCCGCCAGCAAGATCAGCACGCTGCACACCGTGCTGAGCACGGGGCGGCGAATGAAGGTATCCGACAGGCTCATGGACGAGTCTGGGGAAGCGGGGCGCCGGTGGCCCTGCGTACCGCCAGGCCACTGCGCAACTGGGCCAGATTGCCGAGGATCACTGCATCGCTCGTCTGCAGTCCGGCTTCAACCGGGTAGACACCCGCCTGAAGCGTTCCCAGGGTCACAGGAACCTGCACAGCCACCAGGGAACCGGCCGGCGGCGGCGGCTCGATCTCCCGGCCCAGGCGCTGGCGGGCCTCCTGGGGGGTCAGGGCCAGGAACACAAACGTCTTGCCGGCCTGCAGCAGCACCGCCTGGGCTGGGATGGCCAGGGACGTGGCCTGATCGAACACGAGGGTGGCATTCACCCGCTGGTTGTTGCGCAGGGAGCCCTGTGCATTGGCGAAGGTGGCCTTGACCAGCAGGGTCTGGCGTTCCTTGTCAAGCGAGGGCGCGACGAAACTCACGGCGCCCCTGGCCACCAGCTCGGAGCGCCCAGGCACCCGCAGCAGCACCGGCAGACCCTGGCGCACCCGGTAGGCGTCTTCGCCGGCCACATCGAGGCGCACCCACAGGATCGAGTTGTCGATCACACTGGTGACCACGCCGCCGGCGCGCACCACGTCGCCGAGCTTGGCGTTGATGCTGCCGACCTGACCGGGTATCGGCGCCAGCACGTTCTTGTAGCCCAGAGTGGCCTGGGTGGAACGCAGCTGGTCGCGACTCTGGAGGGCCTGGGTGATGTAGAAGTCACGCTCCTTGGTGGAGACCGCTCCCTGATCATTCAGGAAGATGTAACGCTCGGCGTTGAGCACATCCTTGCGGGCTTCCGAGGCTGCGGCACTGGTGGAGGCCTGCTGCTGCACCTGATCCAGCCGGAACAGCACTTGCCCGGGCTTGACACGCTGACCTTCCTGCATCGGCATCGCCACGATGCGCCCGTCGATTTCGGCGGCGAGCTTCACCTCGCGGATGGCCTCGAGGGTGCTCTGATACTCAGCGGAATCCTCGAACAGCTGGGAACGCGGTGAAACCAGCTTCACCGCAGGCGGTGGAGGGGCCGCTGGTTCAGTCCGACCGCAGCCTGCCTGGGACCCCAGAACAGCAAGCGTGGTGATCGCCAGGAGGCTCAGGCGGGGCCGCAAGAGGCTGGTCACAAGATGCGCCAAGGCTGACGCAGCTCGGACTCTCTGTCCATGGCCGCGGCTGAATCCGTTGAGAGGAGAACACCCGTCACGGCCGTTCCCGAGGGTGGCCTCCGCGCAAGACGGGTTTGCGGTAAGCAGGATCCGGATTGGTGACCTGCAGCTGACGCACCGTTTCGATCGCCATGCCCGCCAGGGTGCCGAAGGCACCCAGGAGCAGCCGGAACCAGAACACGGCATAGGAGCTCACTGTCACGGTCGTGTTGGTCACGATCGCCTGCAGGAACAGGCTGACGGCCAGGCCGAACAGAGCTCCGACCACACCGGTGATCACGATGCGGCGTCCGTTCAGGGGCTCCGGTGCACTGGCCATCAGGAGGAGGGGGAGGTGACGGCGGGGGGCGGTGTCTGGTCCGTGCCGGACGCACCTAACTGTTTCATCACCACATAGAACACCGGAACCACAAACAGCGAGAGCACCGTGGCCACCATCAGGCCTCCGAACACGACCGTGCCGAGGGACGCCTGGCTGCGGGCGCCGGCCCCACTGGCGAGAACAAGGGGAAGAAAGCCGAACAGGGAGGAGATCGCCGTCATCAGGATCGGCCGGAGGCGGGATTCAGCCGCCTCCTTCGCCGCCTGATAGGGAGTGGCTCCCTCGGCCATGCGCTGATTGGCCAGATCGACGATCAGAATCCCGTTCTTGGCGGCCAGGCCGATCAGCATCACCAGCCCCACCTGGGCATAGATGTTGAGCACTTCGCCCCTCGCTGCCAGAAAGGCCAGAGCACCGAGCATGGCGGTGGGCACCGTCATCAGAATGATCAACGGATCGCTGTAGCTCTCGTACTGAGCGGCAAGCACCAGATACACCACGAGAATGCCGAAAGCGAAGATCACAATGGCCAGGGCGCCGGCCTTCACCTCCTCCCTCGAGAGGCCGGTCCAGTCGAAACTCAGACCATTGGTGCCCAGCTGGGCAAAGGCATCGGTCATGCCCTTGATCGCCTGACCTGAGCTGCGGCCTGGCGCTGGGGATCCTTCCACCTTGATGGAGCGGAACAGGTTGAAATGGGGGATCACGGATGGACCGGAGGCAGGTTCCACCGTGAACACCTCGGCCAGGGGGATCGGCTCACCGAGGCGATTGTTCACGAACAGCGACTTGAGTTGCTGCGGCGTTGCCCTGAAGGCAGCATCCGACTGCACATAGACCCGTCGGATCTTGCCCTCCTGAAAGGTGTCGTTGATGAAAGCTCCACCGAAGTAGAAACTGAACGTCTGCATCGCCTGCCCGTAATCCACATTCAGGGCCGCGAGCTGATCGCGGTTCACATTCACTTTCAGCTGAGGAGATTCTGGCGAAAACTGCGTGAACACCCTGCTAAAAATACCTGTGGGCAGGGCTTTGCCAATCAGCTGATTTGCATTGGCAAAGAATTCGGGAAGACTGAGTGCTCCGCCACTCTGATCCAGCATCTGGAACTCGAATCCACCAGACGTTCCATAGCCGGGGATGGCCGGTGGTTCCACCACAAAGATCCTGGCTCCATCAATAACGGAGAGCTTGCGGTTCAGACGTTCCACAATCTGGTCCATGAATTGATCAGGGTTGGGGCGATCATCCCAGTTCTTGGTGCCGAAGAAGAACAGGCCCTTATTGGGTGCGTTGCCATCCAGACCGAATCCACTGATGATCACAGCGGTACCGATGTCGGGCTCACTGCGCAGAATCTCGGCAACCTTGGTATTGATCTTGCGCGTGTTCTGCTCGGAGACGCCATCCGGGGCCTGCACAAAACCGATCGCATAACCCTGATCCTCGATCGGCACGAAGCCTGAGGGGATCGAGGTGAAAGCCACGCCCGTGAGCACCACTCCGCCCACCAGCACCCCCATGATCAGTCCTCGATGGCTGAGTACCCAGGCCAGGGCTTTCTTGTACCCCCCCTCACCGGCCGCATAGAGGCGATTGAAACGGCTGAAGATGGGGCCCAGAAAGGCTCCGACCAGTAGCCCGATCAGCGCGAAAAGACCCACAGCCAGGGGACGGGAGACATCACCCAGCACCAGGCCCAGGACAGCTGCCGCCACCGTCACAGGCAGGCGCAAGGGCAGCCGGGTGATCAGTCCGAGCAGGTAGCCCAGCAGCAGGCCGCCGACCACCCAGCCCAGCACCACCAGCACACCGCCACCGCTCACCAGCAGCCCGTAGACAAAGCCGATCGAGGTGCCCGCAATGGCGTAGGTGCGACGATTCGGCGGATCACCCTCACGGGCGAGCAGAAGGGCCGAGAGCATCGGCGAGAAAGTGAGAGCATTGAAGGTGGAGATGGCCACCGAGAAGATGATCGTGGCGGCAAACTGCTGATAGATCGTTCCTGTGGCGCCGGGGAAGAACAGCACTGGCATGAACACAGCGAAGAGCACCAGCGACGTGGCGATCACGGCACCGAACAACTCGTTCATCGTGCTCATGGCTGCTTCCAGGGCGGTCATCCCCTGAGATTTCTTTGTGGAGGTGTCCTCGATCACAGTGATTGCATCATCGACCACCAGACCCGTTGCCAGCACCAGACCAAACAGGGTGAGCTGGTTGAGTGAGAAGCCTGCCACTTTCACGAACAGGAAGGTGCCCACCAGAGCCACGGGTATGGCGATGCCAGGCACGAGCGTGGCTTTCCAGTTCTGCAGAAACAGAAACAGGATCAGCACCACAAGCACCACAGCATCACGGAGGGAGTTGGTCACTCCCTGAATCGACGCATTGATGAAATCAGTATTGTCATAAATCTGCTCGATCTTGATGCCAGGGGGCATCGTGAGACTGAACTCGTCGAGCACCTTCTTGACACCCCGAGACACCTCAAGAGCATTGCTTCCGCTCAACTGGTACACCAGCAGACCCACTGACGGAACAGCCCTGATGTCGGTGGCGTTCGCGTCGTAGGTTTCAGCGCCAAGCTCGACTCGACCCACATCCCTGAGCCGCACCAGCCCACCATCGTCAGTGCTGCGCAGAATCAGGTTGGAGAACTCCTCGACGCTGCGCAAGCGCCCTTGCAATTGCACGGTGAAGGTGAACTGCTGACCTTCAGGGGAGGGCTCGCCGCCCACTCGACCAGCCGGCACGAGGCGGCTCTGACTACGCAGAGCGTTCACCACATCGGAGGAGCTGAGCTTGTTGGTAGCCAGACGATCAGGGTCGAGCCAGAGGCGGAACGCAAGCTGACGGTTGCCGGCATAGACGATGCTGCCGACACCCTTCACCCGCTTGATCCGGTCGGTGAGATTTTGATCCAGCAGACCGCTGATGAATTCCGTGCTGTAAGGATTATTGACATCTTCGCTTACAAAGTTATAAACTAAAAGGGTTGAATTTGATGCCTTGTTTACCACTACACCAGACTGCCTGACTTCTTCAGGCAACTGCGGCTGGGCGAGGGCGACCCTGTTCTGAACATTCACCTGATTGATGTCACCGTCGGTGCCACTGGCGAAAGACACCGTGATCGCACTGCTGCCATCGGCGGAGCTGGAGGACGTGATGAAGTCCATGTTCTCCACCCCGTTGATCTGCTGCTCCAGCACATTGGTGACACCCTCCTCCACCGAGATCGCATCGGCGCCGTTGTATCGGGAGTTCACCGTCACCGTGGGCGGGGCGATGTCGGGCAGGTTTTCAATCGGCAGAAGAGGAATCGCGATCAGCCCACCGATGACGAGCAGCAGGCTGCAGACCGTGGTCAGAACCGGCCGGGTGATGAAATTGTCGGAAGCGGACATCTGGCTGCAGCTCCTACTGCGCCGTCACGAGAGTGCCGTGACGCAAGGTGAGCAGATTGGTCGTGATCACCCGTTCACCGGGTGTCACCCCACGCAGGACCGCATAGCGGTTGTTCTGCAGGGGTCCGAGTTGCACCGGGCGCTGCAGGGCAAAGCTGCTCCCCGGCGGCAACTGGCGCAACTGATCCAGGGAGGCCTTGCCCGGATTCTTCTCCAGATCCTGCAGGCTGCCGAGGGCGAACACGAAGCTCTGGCCAGCCGTCTGGGTGACAGCGGCGAAGGGCACCGACGGCAGATCAGCGGCATCGAGCTGGACCCGGGTGCGCAAGCGCAGGCCCGTGCGAAGTGCTCCGGTGGGATTGTCGAATTCGGCCTTCACCAGCAGGGCCTGGGTACCGGCATTCACGACCGGATCCACGGAGCTGACCACGCCCCGGGCCAGCACCTTCGGAGACTGAGGCTCCTGCAGGGTGACCGGCAGGCCGGGCCGCACCCGGGCGGTGAGCACGCCGGGAACGTCGATGCGGGCGGTGAGGCGGTCGTTGCGCACCACCTTGGTGAAGGGATCGCCGGAACGGATCACATCACCGACCTTCACCTGCAGATCGCTGATCACCCCATCCGTGGGGGAACGCAGGTCGCGGAAGGCCAGATCGGCCTCCCTGGCCCGCAGGGCCTCCCTCGACTGCACGAACTGGGCGCGGAACTGGTCGCGCTGAAGGGCACTGGCAGCCCCCTGGCGCACCAGAAACTCGAAGCGTTTGTAGTTGAGCTCGTCCTTCTCCAGCTGCGCGCGCAGACTGGCCACATCGGCACGCACCTGCACCTGATCGAGCACCAACAGCAGCTGGCCCTGACGCACCACATCCCCCTGACGCACCAGCAGGCGCTCGATGCGGCCGCCGGCCTGGGCCGCCAGTTGCACCACGCTCAGAGCCTCAAGGGTGCTGATCGTGTCGACGTCATCGCTGAAGCGGGCCAGGGCGACCGGTTCGGTCTTGACCTGAACCTGTCTGGGCGGCGGCTTGGGGGGATCGCCGCAGCCACTGAGACCAGCCGCCAGCAGACCGATTGCGGCCGGGATCACCAGACAGGAACGCTTCACGCACGGTGACAAGAGTTGCCCGATTCTGCAGGCCCGTGCCTCCTGCTGCAGGTCCTGAGGGTTGATCCCAGGATTGTCCTCATCCCGCCACGCGCGTCTTGAGCGATCTGTTCAGCCATCAGGGGGAGATCAACCGCCGGGCTCTCGCCCCCCTGGCCGATCGTCTGCGCCCCCGCAGCCTCGAGGAATTCGTGGGTCAGGAGGAGATCCTCGGCCCCGGGAGGCTGCTGCGACGGGCGATCCACGCCGATCGGGTGGGCAACCTGATCCTGCACGGGCCGCCGGGGGTGGGCAAGACCACCCTGGCGCGCATCATCGCCAGCAGCACCCGTGCCCATTTCACCAGCCTCAACGCGGTGCTGGCTGGGGTCAAGGACCTGCGGGTGGAGGTGGAGGCGGCACGCCAGCGGCTGGAGCGCCACGGACTGCGCACCCTGCTGTTCATCGATGAGGTGCACCGCTTCAACGTGGCCCAGCAGGACGCCCTGCTGCCCTGGGTGGAGAACGGCACCGTGACCCTGATCGGCGCCACCACCGAGAACCCCTTCTTCGAGGTGAACAAGGCCCTGGTGAGCCGCTCGCGGCTGTTCCGCCTGCAGCCGCTCGAACCCCGTGATCTGCGGGTGCTGCTGGAGCGCGCCCTCGCCGACGTGGAGCGCGGCTATGGCGGCCGGCCGGTGGAGCTGACCTCCGAGGCCGCCGATCACCTGCTGGATGTGGCCGGCGGTGACGCCCGCAGCCTGCTCAACGCCCTGGAACTGGCCGTGGAGAGCAGTTCCGCCGATGCCAGCGGGGTGATCCGGATCGACCTGGAGATCGCCGAGCAATCGATCCAGCAGCGGGCCGTGCTCTACGACAAGCAGGGGGATGCCCATTTCGACACGATCAGCGCCTTCATCAAGTCGCTGCGGGGGTCCGACCCCGACGCCGCCCTGTTCTGGCTGGCGCGGATGGTCGAGGCCGGTGAGAATCCGCGCTTCATTTTCCGGCGCATGCTGATCTCCGCCGGGGAAGACATCGGTCTGGCCGATCCCCAGGCGATCGTGGTGGTGGAGGCCTGTGCAGCCGCCTTCGAGCGGGTGGGTCTGCCGGAGGGGCTCTACCCCCTGGCCCAGGCCGCCGTCTACCTGGCCGGCGCCGAGAAGAGCAACAGCCTGCTCGGATTCTTCGATGCCCTCAGGAGCGTGCGGGCCACCAACCGCCAGGAGGTACCCTCCCATCTGCGTGACGCCAACCGCGATGGAGCGGCCTTCGGCGATGGTGTGGGCTACCGCTACCCGCACGCCTACGCCGAGCACTGGGTGGCTCAGACCTACCTCCCGGCCGCCCTGCAGGGGGAAGTGTTCTGGTTGCCGGGTCACCTCGGCTGGGAGGGTGCCCTGCAGAGCCGGCTGCAGCGGCGGCGTGCCGCCCAGCTGGCCGCAGCCGCCGAGAGCACAGCCGACTCAGGCCCCCTGCTCAGCAGCGGTCCCGATGACGCGGAACTGGAGCGCTGGCTGCAGCGCCAGGCCGCGGCGGAGGGGGAGCGGCTTGATCAGCTGCGCCAGCGCTTCTGGCAGGGGGCCGGCTGGCGGCGGCAGGACCGGACGCTGATCCTGGGGGCCCGATCCCTGCTCTGGGCCCTGGATCCTCTGGAGAGCTGCCCGGAGGGCGGGGTGGTAATCAGCGTGGACAGCGCAGCGGATCAGGAGCGACTGCAGGCCCAGAGTCAGCTGCTCGACAGCCTGCGCAGCCCCCGGCTCCTGCTGCTGGATCCCACCAGGCCCGGGAGCCTGAGCGAAGTGCTCGAACCCGGCGAGCGCTTCGAGTGGCTGGTGGGCCGCTCGCCCTTCCAGGGACTCGCACCGGAGCTGTGGCAGCGGTGGCTGGAGGAGCTGGTGCGACTGGCCAGCCCCGGGGCGCAGTGGCGCCTGCTGCTGAGCGGCCCGTTGCTGGGTCCCGCCGGGGCACTGGCCGAACGGCTGGCCAGGCCAGGCGTCACGAAGGCTGGCCAGGATGACAGGACCCTGCCTGAGCTGCTGCGACGCGTCAGCCTCGAAGAGGGCGCCTGGCTGACGGCGCAGCCGACTCCTGCCGAGCTGACGGGAGCCCTGGAAGCCATGAACTGGCAGGTGGAACAGGAGAGCTGGCAGGAGTCACTGACCCTGGAGCTGAGTGAGACCGCCTACCAGCGCTGGTTCAGCCCCGGTGCGGCCTACCGAATCCGGCTGGAAACCGTGTTGAACCCCGTTGAGATCGCCACGGTGGAGGCTGGGTTCCGCGGTCAGCTCCGAGGGCCGCTTCCCCAGCGCCTGCTCCACCATCGCCTGATCGCCCACCGCAGATGATCCCGGCGGGTTGAGCCAGCCGGGGCGCACCCATGAAAAAACCCCGGCATGGCCGGGGCTGGATCGGAACGCTTCTGGCCGGAACCAGGATCCTGAGATCACCAGAGACCGCGAATGGGCTCAGGCTGGAAGGTGGGGGCGGGAGCGGGAGCGGTGCGCACTTCAGCCACGGGGTCCATCATCTGGTTGGCCTGGATGCAGGCCGGCAGGAAGACGTACCAGGAGAGCAGGGAGGTGCACTGAGCTTCGCCCTGGCACTTGCCTTCGGCGCAGATGTTCTGCTTGCCGTCGTAGGTGCCGCAGGTGTCAGCCAGGCGGAAGTCGGTGGGCAGGGCGGCCATGATGCCGGCCGAGGAGATGGATCCATCAGCGGCGTCAGCGATGATCGCGCCACGCAGGCCCTGAACGGCGTAGGTCGACATCGACCAGTAGGGGAAGTAGCTGCGGGTCTGGTTCTTGAGGAACTTGACGCCGGCGTCGGAATAGAGGAAGCGGGTCACACCCACCACATCGACGCTGTAGGTCTTGGCCAGACCGGTGCGCAGTTCGCTCGCGGTCCAACCGGAGCGGGAGATCCCGCCGGCGAGACCACGGTCGGTCACATCACCGGTTTCGATGAATGTTTTGAAGGCATCCAGGTTGGTGGACCACACGGCACCACCGGTGTTCCAGCGAACGGGAAGATCGTTGTCAACAGCAGCCGAGGCAGGCAGGGCTGTGACTGAGAAAGCGGCTCCTGCAAGGAGGCCAGCGGCAAGACGCTTCAGCACGGGAAGGCGAAGGAACATCTCTTTCAACCTAGACAGCTGAGTTGCACTTGCCAACAACTTGAAAGTGAATCCAGACAGACTTTGGGCTGGCCCACTCCATGGCCCCCTCAGCGGGTCGGCCGAAGGGTCCTGGGGCTCGTGAGCGAGCGCCATCCCGGCGGGCAACCGAGGCGGTCGGACTGATAAGGGAAGGCTCCCGGCGTTCCCTCGCCGCGACAGACCACCCCCCGCGGCACACTTTCGATGGCCTCCACCCGAGCCACATAGGTCTCCTTGCCCGTCCGGGGGGTGAGCCTGAGCTGGGCACTCTGGTCCTCCACCTTCAGTTCAGCCCTCATGTCCTGGGGAGCTTCGATGCCCAGGACATCGAGGTAACCGCTGAAGCCACCCCAGAAGTAACGGGTGATCTGGGCCCCCACGAAACGGTTGAGCAGCAGGGCCGCCTGCTGACGCTGATCCAGCAGGGCCTCCTGGGCTTCGAGATCGGCCAGGACAACAGCCGCCGAGGCCCCCGGGCGGCTGGCCAGGGGCGGCTGCAGGCTGAGCTGGACCAGACCGGCGACGCCGATCAGCGACAGGAGAGTGGAGAGGCCGAGGCGAAGGGCGAGGGCCATCGGGCTTCGGGAGGTCGACTGACCCTACCGGCGACCTAGGGTCAACCCTGGCAATCGTCGAACCATGACGCTGCAGATCGGAGATCCGGCCCCCGCCTTCACCCTTCCCGACCAGAACGGCACACCCGTGTCACTGGCCGACCTGCGGGGAACGCGTGTCGTTCTTTATTTTTATCCCAAGGACGACACCCCCGGCTGCACCAAGGAAGCCTGCGGGTTCCGTGATCAGTGGGCCAGCTTCGAGCAGCACGGCATCAAGGTGCTGGGCATCAGCAAGGACGAGGCCGGCAGCCACACCAAGTTCATCGCGAAGTACCAGCTGCCGTTCACCCTGCTCACTGATCCCGAGCCCTGTGAGGTGGCCGCGGCCTACGACAGCTATGGCCTGAAGAAATTCATGGGTCGTGAGTACATGGGGATGATGCGCCACACCTTCGTGATCGACCCCGAAGGGAAGCTGGAGCTCATCTACTGGAAGGTCAAGGCTGAGGAGATGGCTCAGCAGATCCTCTCGGATCTGGGCCTGAGCTGAGGGCCACCAGCGCCTCCAGCACCAGCTCCGGTGCCGGTTCGAAGGGCACCTCCTGCGCCCGCAGCAACGGGGCCAGCGCCGGGGCGTCGCCGCCGGTGAGCCAGAGCGCGGCAGGCTCCACGGACTGCAGGTCGCGCCAGGCCTGGGCC